>DTYS01000274.1 GCA_012961755.1 Candidatus Latescibacterota bacterium | reverse complement strand
CCCCCGTTCCATCCGGCCGGGAAGTCCCAAGCCTGCCTGGCCCGTGCGAAGGTAAAGCTCTAAGACCAGATCTTCCAACTAAGGTCCTCCTATCTTCAGGGCTTACATCCCAGTCCCTCGAAGGATGCAGAACAAGAGGAACTTCGACCCCTGGCAGACAAAGCCCCTTCGCTCCTTCCAACCCGCGCAAAACTCCGAGGACCTTGAGCGAGGAGAGCAGGCACATGTAAAATATCCCCTTAGTCCCCTTCCTCGGACCCGGCCCTGCGAGGAAGCTTGAGGGCCATACGGATGGTATCCGACACTTCATCATATACCTTTGGCCTTGATCGCCAACATCCTCACCGTTAGATCCGCCGCCCGATCCGGTCCCATAGCCGCCAATATCTTGGCAGCCTTGCGTTCCTCCATCTTAGAAAGTATCTGGACGACGAGCTCGTCGTCCAACTTAGAGAGCGCAGAAGCTGCATCCTGAGGACGCATAGCGCTGTAAAGTCTGGCCAGCTTGAAGTACGAAGCTTTAGGTGCCACATCCTTCCCGGGCACGTCGGGACGATAGGCCACGGCGGCCGGAGATGTCGGAACAGGTGAAGCTTCCTTCGGGGCTTTAACATCTCCTGCCTCCACGGTGTCCGCATTCAGGGTATCCGCGCTCACCTTGCTCGAATCGGGAGGGTTCAAGGAACTCCCGTATTTCCTTGGATATTCTACCTGGGTCACGTAGAGATATGTGCCCGCGAAAACTAAGACGAAGGAACCCAAGAAGAGCGCTATATATCGCATATGTCCTCCCTACTTGCCTTATTTCTCGCCCCCACCTCATCAAGGAAGTTCTGAAATACCTTGTTCTTGTACTTTCTATAGCTCTCCTCCTGACGCTCCCTTAAGCTTTCCAGAACCTGCCGCCTGCGGACGGCCTCCTGGAGGGCCCTCCGTCGTTCCTCCAGTTGGGCCTCCAATCCCTCCACGACCTGTCTCTGTCGCTCTAAAGCCATGTGGAGGTAGTCCACATAGCGCTCGTAGGAGAGCACCTCGTATGCTCCGGCCTTCCCGGACCTATAGGACCGCAGACGCTTCAGGTACTCCGCGAACCCTTCCTGAAGCTCCGCCAGATGCACCCTTGCATCGTCCAACTTCCGTTGGACCTCCAAAAGGACCCTCCTTTGCAGATCCTCCTGGAGGCGACGCACCTGAAGTACCCTTTCCAATCTGAACCGAAATGCTCGCACCGGAGTCCCCTAACTCTGGACCACTTCAGTCCGGGAACAATTTCAACAGCCTCTTTACGCTGTCTTCGAAGGCCGCCCTTTCGTACATGTCCTGTCTGAGGTATCCCCGTACGTCCTCTATACGCTCGATGGCTTCGTCCACCTTACGGTTGCTTCCACGCTTATAAGCCCCGAGCTGTATGAGGTCCTCCGCTTCCCTATATGTGGCTAAGATCCCCAGGGCCCTCCTGGCCGCCCTGAGATGTTCGTGGGATACCACGTCCACCATGACCCTGCTCACGCTGGATAAAGGATCTATGGCCGGATAGTGCCCCATAGAGGCCAGCTTCCTCGAAAGCACTATGTGTCCGTCCAGAAAGGACCTGGCCGCGTCCGAGATCGGCTCGTCCAGGTCGTCGCCCTCCACCAGTACGGTATACAGTCCCGTAATGCTTCCCTTAGAAGAACTTCCGGCCCTCTCCAAGAACTTCGCCATAAACGTGAACACCGAGGGCGTATACCCTCTGGAAGTCGGGGGTTCCCCTACCGAAAGTCCCACCTCCCTCTGGGCCATGGCTACCCTGGTCAGCGAATCCATCAGGAACATCACATCCTTACCCTGGTCCCTGAAGTGCTCGGCCACCGAGATAGCCACCAGTGCCGCCTTGATCCTCTCCAAGGGTGGACGGTCCGAAGTAGCAACCACCACCACCGAACGCCCCAGTCCCTCCTCCCCGAGGTCCCTCTCCAGGAACTCCCTCACCTCCCTCCCCCTTTCCCCCACGAGCGCCACGACGTTCACGTCCGCCGAGGTGTTCCTCGCTATCATCCCTAAAAGCACGCTCTTTCCGACCCCGCTTCCCGCGAATATCCCCATCCGTTGTCCCTTCCCTAAGGTCAGAAGGCCGTCTATCGCCCTCACCCCGGTGGGAAGTGGTTCGGTGATCCTTCTGCGATATAGAGGGTTAGGCGGAGTACCGTATACTTCCCTACGTGCTGTAGCCTTCAAGGGCCCACGGCCATCTACGGGGTTCCCGAGCCCATCCAGGACCCTCCCCAGAAGGTCATCTCCCACAGGGACCCTTAGGGACCCTCCAGTGGAGATCACTTCGCATCCCGGCCTGAGTCCGTAAGGTTCCCCCAAGGGCATAAGGAGGGCCTTCCCGTCCCGAAAGCCCACAACTTCCGCCTCCCCTACCGTGCCTTCCTCCGGGTCCCTGAGCCGACATAGCTCCCCTACCGGAGCCGGAGGTCCCGAGGACTCTATCACCAACCCCACGATCCTTTCCACCTTCCCTATACAACGTATCGGCTCGGCCTCACGCACGGCCTGGATATAAACATCAGTAGGGAACATATCTAAGCTCCAACTTCTCCTTCATGACCCTCTCTATCTCATCTAACATGCTGTCCAACTTTCCGTTTACGACTCCGGACCTCGCCTCCACCTTACATCCACCCCTCGGCACCCCTCCGTCCGGTTCGACCTCTACGGGTCCCTCCACGAGGGCGAGCAGCTCTTCGCTGTGGGCTTCCAGTACGGCCAAGTCTTCGGGGTTGACCCGCACCACCACCTTACCTCCATCGGATATCCTCCTCAGGCACTCACGCACGAGGTCCACAACCTCTTCGGGAAACCGTTCCACAGCCACCCTAACTACCCTGCGGGCCAACTCCCCGACCAAGGCCAGAACTCCCTCCTCCGCCCCCCTCAACAGATCGTCCTTGGCCTCCTTCAACGCCTCGACCTCTTTCCTGAAAGCTCTCGCCACATCCTCGAGCTTCCCCCAGGCCACCTCCCACCCCATCCTCCTTCCGTCCTCGAACCCGGACCTATACGCCTCCTCAACCCGACTCTGAAGCTGTTCCTCCAACCCTCGATGTACGCCTTCCTCCAGGTCCAACTCCTCCTGGAAGCCCTCGCCGACCCTCCACCGCACGCCGATCACTTTTCCCTTCACCTCTATAGCCGTCCTATACAATGTATTCCTCCTTGCCCCGCTCTATAGCTATCCTACCCTCGGACTCCATCTGTCGGATCACATCTATTATCTGTCGCTGGGCCTCCTCCACCTCCCTGAGTCGGACCGCTCCGAGGTACTCCATCTCCTCCTGAACCATGGTCCTCGCCCGTTCGGACAGGTTCTTCAATATCTTCTCCTTAAGCTCGTCCCCGGCCCCCTTCAGCGCCAGGGCGAGCGTCCGGGTGTCCACGGACCTTATCACCTCCTGGAGGTCCCTGTCGTCCAGGAGCACTATATCCTCGAACACGAACATAAGGTCTTCCACCTGTTCGGCCAGCTCCGGATCCCTCTTCCTCAATTCCTCCAATATCTTGCGCTCCATGGATTGTCCTAACATGTTCAGGACGTCGGCCGTCGCCTTTACCCCACCGAACTGGCCGGCCTGAAGGCTGAAGTCCACGCTGGACTCCAACACCTTCTCCACCTCCGATATCACCCCCTGGGGCACCCGATCTATGGTCGCGTACCTGTACATCACCTCCGCCCTAAGGTCGTCCGGAAGGCCTTCCAAAGTTGCCGCCGCTTGGGCTGGCTCCAACTGTGTCAACACCATGGCTATGGTCTGGGGATGTTCCTTCTGTAGGAAGCTGATGAGCTGGTTGGAATCTATCTCCTTGAGGGCGTTGAAACCTTTAACCTGAAGGGCCATCTGGACCCGCTTTATGATCTCTAAAGCCTTCTGTTCACCTAATGCTTTTTGTAATATCTCCTTAGAATATTCTATACCTCCCAAGGTAATGTACTCCTGGGCTCGGATCATCTGGAAGAATTCGTCCACCACCGCCCGGACCACGGACGAATCCACGGCCGGCAGTGTGGCTATCTCTTTGGAGAGCTGCTCTATCTCCTCCTCGGTAAGTTCCTTATATAGAGCGGCGGAGGCCTCCACGCCCAAAGCCAACATTAATATCGCCGCCTTCTGAATGCCCGTAAGTTCGTCTGCTGAAGATATCCTCTTTGTACCATTCGCCTTACTCGTTATACTTTGGGCCACCTGTTCGGCGCTCGGCCGCTCGTGGAACTCCTCCATCCTGTCCAAAGCTACCGAACTTCCCATGGTCCCCCCTAGCTCGCCAACCACGTCCGTAACAGACGTGCTGCCCTGTCGGGCTCCCTCTGGACGAACTCGCCCACCAGCTCCTGCAGCCTCGCCTCCTTGAGGGCCTCCGGAGAGATCTCTTCCTCCAGCTCCGGGACCTCCTCGACCTTCGGAAGCCTCGGCCTCCTCTCCTCCACAGGCATGGGCAACTGCGATACCTTGCGCAATTTGGAGCGGAGCCACAGGATCAGGAGGACTACCACGAGCCCTACTCCTACCCTACGGGCCATTCCCATCCAGAAGGCCCTCTTGGCTGCCTTCTCCATCTCCATCCTAGCGGCCTCTATCTCGGAGGTCTCGAACGGCATAGAGTATACCTCTATCTGATCCCCCCTCTCCGGGTCCACGCCCAAGGCCTTTCCCACTAATGTGGCCAGCCTCGTCACCTCGTCCTGCGAAAGCTCCTTCTTGGCGTTCACCAACACGGCAGCCGAGAGTCGCCTGATGGACCCCATCGAACGGACGATCCTCTCGACGGTCTTGCTCACCTCGTAGTTCGTGACGGTACGCTCGGTCCTTCCTAAGGTACCCTCCGACGGGGTCTCGCTCTCCTCGGTCTCCTGGCTGATGACCACGGCCCCCTCCGGATCGTAGTACTCGCGATTGCGTTCTATGTGTTGGAAGTCCAGTTCCACGGAGACCCGTACGACCGCGTTGTCCTTCCCCAGCACCCTGTCCAACATCGTCTGCGCCTTTCCGGTCAAGTAGGACTCCACCTTTCGACGCAGCTCCATCTGGCTCGCTGCCATACCGGTCGGGGATTTCCCGTCCGGTCGTTCGGAGATGATGTTGCCGTACATGTCCAGGACGATGACCCTTTCGGGCCTCAAGCCCTCCACGCTCCCAGCCACCAGGTTCTGGATGCCGGCCACCTGTCTAGGGCCGAGCCTAGCACCTGGCTTGATGGCTACGACGATGGACGCCGATGGTTCCTCCTGATCCTCTCTGAAGAGCCTCTCCTCGGGTAGTGCTAAGTGCACCCTTGCATACGATATCTCCGCCATACCCCGGATGGTCCTCGCCAGCTCCCCCTCCAAAGCTCTTTTGTAGTTCACCTTCTGGACGAACTCGGACGTGCCGAAGTTCCTCCTGTCTAAGAGCTCGTACCCCACCGTCCCGCCGCTCAGCATCCCCTTCCCCGCCAGTTCGACCCTCAGTTCGTATACCTTGTCCCTAGGAACCAAAACTGCTGTGCCGCCCCTGGAGAGCCTATAGGGTACCCCGGCCTCCTTAAGGGCATCTACGATCTCGGCGGCGCTCTCCGGATTGAGGTCGCCATAAAGTAGGGAGAATTCGGGTCTTCCAGCCCATAACACCAGCCCCAGGACGGTCCCCAAAACCCCGAAGAAAGTTAGGCCGACGGTAAGCCTCTGTCTCGGGGAGAGCCTCCCGAACACCCCTTTTACCTGGCCGATCGTGTCCTGCGGAAAGGGCATGGACCTCCCTTTACATCTGCATCCTCATGATCTCCCTGTACGCCTCCAAGACCTTGTTGCGCACCTCCACCATGAGGCTCAAAGCTAAGCTCGCCCTTTCGACGGCCAACATCACCTGATGCAGGTTTTCAGCCTCGCCCGTGACGAGCTGGCCGGCAACCAGGTCCGCCTTCCTCTGAAGGGAGTTTACCTCGGAGATAAAGTCCTTTACCAGTTCCCCGAAGCCTTTTCCCGAAGGCCTATTCCCTTCCACATCCGATAACCGGACTTCCCCGATCGGACTTACGGACATATACATCACCCCCTCACGTCCAAAAACCTGCCCAACCTCGGCTCGTTACGAACCTCGGCTCCTTTGGAGGGAAAGAACCTGTACAGCATCCTGCGCTCCTCGGGAGTCAACACGACCTCGGAAGGACGAAGCTTATGGAAGTTCTTCACATCCGGTGCGTATAACTTTTGAACGTTCATATGGGATATCGGCCCTATCCGCATAGCCGTACCTCCCTTCAAAGTTCTAAGGCCTTCCCGGCCATCTCCTTCTCGGCCTGTATCACAGCTGCGTTCGCCTCGTACGCCCTCTGTACAGCCAATATGTCCACCATCTCCTTGAGGACCATTATGTTAGGCATAAGCACATATCCATCCCCGTCGGCATCCGGATGCGATGGATCGTACACCCTCCTGAAGGGCGAGGGGTCCTGAGCGATGCTCGCCACCTCCACTCCACGCCCGCACCCCGACGCCGGCCTCCTCTCCCACTCCGGTAAGATGTGCTCCGGCCTCGTAGTCCTCAGGGCGACGAGGCTGCTCCGCAGCGCCGTGCGAAATCCTAACTTGGGAGGAACCGAGCGGAGCACTACCACCCTACGCCTGTAAGGTCCCCCTTGGGGGGTCCTCGTGGTCTCAGCGTTGGCTAGGTTACTGGCTATCACCTCCATCCTGATCCTCTGTGCGCTGAGCCCTGTCGCCCCTATGTCCATGGAAGCGAATATTCTCTCTATCATATCACATCCCTCCCCTTCCCTCTATGCTGAGCTTTATGTCCCGAAGCCTTCTCTTTAGAACCTCTATCGCCGAGATATACTTCAGATAGTTCTTCGTCAGCCTCACCATCTCAAGTTCCATATCCACTGTCTTATTCCAGCGGGTGTTCTCTCCTTTGACGCAAGACGCTGGAATCCAAGTAATGATAAATT
>DTYS01000273.1 GCA_012961755.1 Candidatus Latescibacterota bacterium | reverse complement strand
GTCCGTGTAACCCTACGGCGAAACGGGGGAACTTGCAAAGAAGAAGTTGGAATGCCCAGATATGGATGGCGCTAAGGTTACGATCTCCGGAGGACTGAGATATGGGTCTCCCGGTGGAGCTGAACTTACGGGGAAAGAAGGTGCTGATAGTAGGGGGTGGTGAGGTCGCGGAGAGGAAGCTCGACAAGATCTTGGAATTCGGGCCCCTCTCGGTCCGAGTCGTGGCTCCCGTGCTCTCCTCCAGGATAAGGGAGAAGTCGCCCGAGGTGGAAGTGGTACAGAGGGAGTTCAGGCCCCACGATGTGAAGGAGGCCGACATAGTCTTTGTGGCCACCGACGACCCGGACTTGAACAGGAAGGTAGCGGAGACGGCTAAGAAGAAGGGGGCCTTAGTGAACGTGGCCGACAGTCCGGAGCTATGTGACTTCTTCCTTCAGGCCTACGTAAGAAAGGGAAACCTTACGATATCGGTCTCGACCGGAGGCGTAGCGCCGGGTTTCGCCGGAGCTTTGAAGGATATGATAGAAAGCCATCAACCCTTAGATAGGCTCTCCGAGGCCTTGGACGCCTTCGCTAAGGTGAGGAGGAAAGTTATAGAGGGGGAGTTCAAGGAGAAGAAGGCCATCCTTTCCATCTTGGCTAAGGAATATATGGGCAGCACGGGCTGCGGCCTGAGCAGGTACGTCTACCTTATAGGCTTGAGCCACAAGACAGCTCCCTTGCCCGTCCGTGAGGAGGCCCTTAGGGCACTGAAGGAGATATCGGAGGAGCTGGAGGAGAGGGTGTTGCTCTCGACATGTAACCGTGTAGAGCTGTACTTCTGTGGCGGAGATCTCGTAGAAGTTCTCCTAAGGCTCCCGGACCTCCTCAAGGAGCACCTCTACTTCAAGGCTGGAAAGGAGGTGCTCAAACACCTGGCCCTGGTGACCTCAGGGTGCGATTCTTTGGCCTTAGGGGAGGTACAGATAGCCCACCAGGTGCGCAAGGCTTACGAATATGCCAGGGCCGCTGGAAGGGTCGGAAAGGTCCTGAGCAGGCTCTTCGAGAGCGGCTTCAAAGCCTCCAAGGAAATAAGGAGCAGGACGGGGATACAGGACGCCTCGGTTTCCATCCCCTACCTGGCCGTGCAGCTCGCACGGAGGAGGGCCCCCCTGATGACGCCGGAACGTACCGGGGTCGTAGGCACAGGAGATATGGCGGAGCTCATATTGAAGAACTTAGGGTTCAAGGGGGTCAGAACCTTCGGGCGTAATTCTGAGCGTCTACGGGTCTTAGAGGAGAGGTACGGGGCCGTCCCGGTTCCCCTGAGTCGGTTGGAGGAGGCCCTAGGTTCACTTAAGGCGCTCTTTGTGGCCGCGTCCTCCCCCGAACCCATCCTAACTAAGGATATGGTCACAAGAGCCTTACGGGGAGGACGGCTGTTCGTGGTGGACGTGAGCGTGCCGAGGAACGTTGAAGAGGGGGTTGGGGAACTTAAAGGGGTGGAATGTATATTTACCGACGATCTAAGGGAGGTGGCCGAGGAGAACGCCCGAAGGAAGGAGGAAAGGCTACACGAGGCGGAGGAGATAGCTGAGCAGGAGGCGGAGGAGTTCTGGGGATGGTACGAAAGCTTAGAGGTGGAGGACACGGTCAAGGAGTTCTTCAAAAGGCTTGAAGGTGTACCTCCCAAGAAGCTCCTCAGACGGGCAGCTTTGAAGCTTAAAGAGCGCAAAGAGCTAGTACATGCCTTCAGGGAGCTCTTTGGGTTGTGAAGCTCAGACTTGGGACGAGGGGAAGCAGGCTCGCTTTGGCTCAGGCGGATATAGCTAAGAAGGCCCTCGAGGGACTCGGCTTTAATGTCGATCTCGTGATCGTGAGGACTAAGGGGGACATATGTAAAGATAGGCCGGTGGAGGAGCTTGAGAGGGGAACGTTCGTGAAGGAGATAGAGAGGAAGCTCTTTGAAGGAAATATAGATCTGGCCGTCCACAGCGCCAAGGACATGCCCTCCAAGCTTCCCGAAGGGCTCGAGGTCGTGGCGTACCTCAAGAGGGAGGACCCGTCGGACTGCTTGGTCACGCCGGATGGGAGGAAGCTGGACGAGCTTGAGG
>DTYS01000272.1 GCA_012961755.1 Candidatus Latescibacterota bacterium | reverse complement strand
GTTCCCGGAGGAGGAGCACGAGGTCGGGGATTGGGACCCCCTGTTCGAGAAGGCGGCGAGGTTGGTGATACTCCAGGGCCGGGCGTCCACGTCCATGCTTCAGAGAAGGCTGAAGATAGGGTATGCTAGGGCTGGAAGGCTCATGGACCAGCTGGAGGCTACAGGGGTCGTGGGACCCCCGGTGGACGGTGGGAGGACGAGGGAGGTACTCGTTGGGGAGGAGTTCTTAGAGGGCCTCGGGAGGGAGGATGAGGGAGGTTGAGGCGGGAAGGATAGTACAGGTCGTAGCCGAGCTGTGCGTCAGGGTGAACTACTGCCTGGTGGAGGACGTGCTGAGGGCCCTGAAGGACGCTTTGAGGAGGGAGGATTCTAAGCTCGGAAGGTGGGCCTTGGAGCAGGTGTTGGAGAACGCGAGGATAGCTCGGGAGGGGAAGTTGCCCCTATGTCAGGATACGGGGATCGTCGTGGTGTTCGTGAGGGTGGGGCAGGACCTTAGGATCGTGGGGGGGAGCCTGGAGGAGGCGATACAGGAGGGGGTGAGGAGGGGATACAGGGATGGGTACCTCAGGAAGTCCGTGGTGAGGGACCCTCTGAGGAGGGAGAACACGGGCGACAACACCCCCGCGGTGGTCCACTACAGGGTGGTCCCGGGGGAAGAGCTGGGGATAGCCCTCATGGCGAAGGGTGCCGGAAGCGAGAACATGAGCGGCCTCGCTATGCTCACACCTGCGGATGGGATAGAAGGAGTAAGGAGGTTCGTGGTGGAGCAGGTGAGGATGGCGGGAGGGAAGCCTTGCCCTCCCGTGATAGTTGGGGTAGGGATAGGGGGGAACCTCGAGCTGTGTGCCCTGCTGGCCAAGGAAGCGCTTTTAAGGCCCGTGGGCGAGAGGAACCCGGACCCCTTCTATGCCCGGATGGAGGAGGAGCTCCTTTCGGAGATAAACTCCCTCGGGATAGGTCCGCAGGGCTTCGGCGGGAGGGTCACGGCCTTGGACGTGCGCGTAAAGGTCGCGCCCTGCCACATAGCTTCACTTCCCGTCGCTGTTAACATTCAGTGTCATTCCGCAAGGCACGCTAAAATAAGAATTTAGAAAAGGGGGGGACATGTTCAGGGGATGCTACACGGCCCTCATAACACCTCTTAAGGACGATGGTTCGGTGGATTACGAGGGGATAGAGATGCTGGTCGAGTTCCAGATATCCCAGGGCGCCTCCGGGGTCCTTTCCGTAGGCACGACTGGGGAAAGCCCCACGCTCTCCTGGCAGGAGCACGACTCAGTGACCGAGAAGGTCTGCGAGGTGGCGGGGAAGAGGTGCACCGTGATAGCGGGCACTGGGAGCAATTCTACGTCCGAAGCATTGAGGGCTACGGAGCACGCTGCGAAGGCAGGGGCCGATGCCGTGCTCCTCGTGGACCCGTACTACAACGGGCCGAGCTCCCTGGAGATAAGGAGGGAGTACGTAGGTCCCATAGCCGAAAGGTTCCCCGAGGTCTCCGTGATACCGTACGTGATACCGGGTAGGACTGGAACTCAGCTCCTTCCCGAGGACCTGGCCATCCTCTACAGGGAGCATCCCAACGTCAGGGCGGTCAAGGAGGCCACAGGGGACCTGGAGAACATGAGGAGGACGAGGGAGCTCTGCGGGGAGGACTTTACGATACTTTCGGGAGACGATGACAAGACCTTCGCCATGATGACCGACCCTGAGATAAAGGCCTCGGGGGTGATATCCGTAATATCTAATGTAGCTCCGGGGGCTGTGCGGAGGATGACGGAGTTCATCCTTGAGGGAAAGAGGGAAGAGGCAGAGGAGGTGAGGGACGTCCTCCAGCCACTCTTCGGCATAGTTACCGTCAAGACGCAGGAGACCACCCCCTACGGGGAGGTGACCTGCAGGGCGAGGAACCCCCTCGCGATAAAGAGCCTCATGAGGATATTAGGGATGCCCTCCGGCCCGTGTAGGAGGCCCTTAGGGAGGATGACGAGGAAGGGGTTGGAAGTAGTGCTGGAGGCTGCGAGGAAGGTATGGAGGGAAGGTAGGTGGGTCCTAGAGCCCGTGGGCGAGTTCTTCGGGGTGGACTTGGAGGAGAGGCTCAACGAGGACAGGTACTGGGAAGGACTATTCTACGAAGGATATTAGGAGGAAGGATGATAAGGGTCGTCGTGCAGGGCGTAGCAGGGAGGATGGGGAGCCTCATGGGGAGGCTGGTGCTTCAGGAGGACGACATGGCCCTCGTCGGGGCCACGGAAAGGCCTGAACATTCCGCGGTAGGAAAGGACGTCGGTGAGGTCTTAGGCGTAGGGAAGGTGGGGATCGAGGTGGAGGAAGATATAAGGGAGGCGGCGAGGGAAGGGGATGTGGTCGTGGCCTTCACGACCCCCCAGGCCACGCTCGAGGCGGCCGAGGTGTGCGGGGAGCTCGGGAAGGCTATGGTGGTGGGGACCACTGGGTTCACGGACGGACAGCTGGAGGAGTTCAAGAGATCGGTCTCGAGGGTCCCGTGCGTGTTCTCACCTAACTTCAGCGTCGGGGTGAACCTGCTCTTTAAGGTAGCCCAGGAGGTGGTAGAGGTCCTGAAGGAGGGGTACGACGTCGAGATAATCGAGGCCCACCACAGGTTCAAGAAGGATGCGCCGAGCGGGACCGCGAAGAGGCTCGCCGAGGCCGTGCTCAGGGGGCTCGGAAGGGAACTTAGGGTGGTGCACGGCAGGGAGGGGGTCGTGGGCGAAAGGGGCGAGGAGATAGGCATACACGCGGTGAGGGCCGGGGACATAGTAGGGGAACATATAGTCATGTTCGGGGGGATGGGGGAGAGGCTAGAGCTCGTGCACAGGGCCTCGAGCAGGGAGGCGTTCGCAAGGGGTGCGGTAAGGGCTATAAGGTTCGTGGTGAAGGCCGGGCCGGGACTGTACGACATGTGGGACGTTCTCGGGTTCAGGTAAGGAGGGAATGATGCCCAAGCTCTTCGGAAAGGAGCTGAGCAGAGAGGAGCTTATGAGGAGGGTCGGAGACGTAAGGCAGGTGGGGGGCGTAAGGGAGGTGATGCTATGGGGAGGGAGGGAAGGGTGGGTGAGGGCAGCTGAGTTCAGGACGGGTACGGGGTTGGAGTTCACTGTCCTGCTGGACAGGGGGATGGACATAGGGGAGGCGAGGTACAGGGGGTACCCCTTGGCCTGGGTCTCCCCCACGGGGTTCGCCGGGCCCTGGTTCTACGAGCCCGAGGGGCTGGGATGGTTGAGGACGTTCGGGGGAGGGCTAATTACGACCTGCGGGCTCACGCACCTTGGGGAGCCGTGCGAAGACGAGGGTGAGAGCCTCGGACTCCACGGCCGCATCTCCCACATTCCCGCCTCCAACACCTGGACCGACTACGAGTGGGAGGGAAGGGTATGCAGGATGTGGGCACAGGGCAGGGTTAGGCAGGCTACTGTATTCGGAGAGAACCTGGAACTTTCCAGGAGGGTCTGGGCCAGGCTCGGGGAGAGCAGGTTCTTCGTGGAGGACGAGGTCACCAACCTCGGACACGAGCCTTCCCCCTTCATGATCCTGTACCACGTAAACCTCGGATATCCGGTCGTGGACGAAGGAAGCATGCTTTTGGCCCCCTCCCGTTCGGTGAGACCCAGGGACGAGGAGGCAAGGAAGGGCCTTTCCGAGTGGGACAAGTTCCTGTCCCCAACGTCGGGGTTCGCAGAGCAGGTCTTCTACCACGATATGGCGGAGGACGAGGATGGGTATGTGACCTTAGCCTTGGTCAACCCGGACGTGGAGGGGAGGCCCCTCGGGGTGTACATAAGGTACCATAGGGAGCAGTTGGACAAGTTCGTGGAGTGGAAGATGATGGGTGAGGGGATGTACGTGGTGGGGTTAGAACCTTCGAACTCCTGGGTCGAGGGGAGGGCCAAGGCCAGGAAGGGGGGCGAGCTGGAGTTCATAGGACCCGGGGAGAGGAGGAGGTTCCACCTTGAGATAGGGATCGTGGATTCGGAGGAAAGGCTCTCCGAGGTCAGGTCCAGGGTGGAGGAGGCGCTCGAGGGGGCATGAGGATAGTCTTCATAATATGCGACACCTTGAGGAGGGATTTCTTGGGCGCCTACGGGGACGGATGGATACGCACTCCGAACTTGGACGCCCTTGCTGAGGAGTCCGTGATCTTCGACGGGGCGTACATAGGCTCGTTCCCTACCATGCCTGCAAGGGCCGAGGTGATGGCCGGAAGGTACGTCTTCCAGGACATAGGCTGGGCGCCGCTTCCAGGTGGAGTGATCACGGTCCAGGAGATGCTGAGGGATAGGGGTTACGTCACAGCCCTCATAACCGACCACTACCAGATGCTCGCACCGGGCATGAACTACCACAGGGGCTTCTCTGCCTATAGGTTCGTAAGGGGGCACCAGAGTGACCCCTTCCGCGCCACGGACCACGTTGAACTTAGGTGGCCCTGCTCCCCTGAGAAGTGCCGCCAGCCCGAGAAGCTCATGGTGCCCTACCTTAAGGCTAAGGCGGACTGGCTCTATGAGAGGGACTGGCCTATACCCAGGACCGTGAACGAGGCCATAGACTGGCTCGAACGCAACTATAGGCACGAGGACTTCCTGCTGTTTTTGGACGTATTCTCGGTGCACGAGCTCTGGGACCCTCCGAGGTGGTACGTGGAGAGGTACGACCCAGGGTATGAGGGGGAGGAGGTGATACTTCCGAGGTACGATAGGGTGGGATATATGAGCGAGGCAGAACTGAGGCACACGAGAGCCCTGTACGCGGGGGTGGTGACGATGCTGGATAAGTGGTTGGGGTGGTTCTTTGAGAAGTTGGACGACCTCGGGATATGGGAAGAGACGGCGGTCATATTTACTTCCGACCACGGCTTCTACCTCGGGGAGCACGGGCTCGTAGGCAAGCACACGGTCCTGGAGCCGGAGAAGGGCTGGCCCCTCTACGGGGAGGTTGCACATATCCCCTTGATTGTCAAGGCTCCGGGGATGGAAGGGGGGAGGAGGTGCGGGGCGCTGGTGCAGCTCGTGGACCTCATGCCCACCTTGGCGGAGCTGGGGGGAGCTGAGCCTCCGGAGGGAATACATGGGAGGTCGATAATGCCCCTGATCAGTGGGGAGGACCTGAAGGTCAGGGAGGTGGCCGTAAGCTCACCGAAGCTCCCGGACGACCAAGGGCAGGTAGTGTACTCCACCGTAACCGACGGGGAGTGGTGCCTGATATACGGCGGGGAGAGGGTCCCGTTCGAACTCTATTACCTTCCCTCGGACCCGGGGCAGGGGAAGGACCTCGCAGGGGGACGGAGGGAGGTGGCAGAGAGGCTTCACTCGAAGTACTTGGAGCTTCTAAGGAGGATAGGCACGCCGGAGGGAAGGTTGAAGTTGAGGGAAAAGTTACCTTAGGAGTGGTTATGCAGGAGCCCTTAAGGTTCAAGGTCGTCGTACCTTCGGTCCTGAAGGTGGGGGAGGAGTTCTGCGTAAGGGTGAAGGCCGTAGGGCAGGTGAGGGACGCACCTTGGGTAGCGTACGGCGAGTTCGGGGCCGACCCCATGGCAGGCAGGTACAACCTCTCCCCCAGGGGGATAAGGATGAAGGACGATGTCCCCTTAGGCTGGACGGGCGTGGTGGAGGTGGAGGGGAACTGTGGGCTCAGGGGCCCAGACCACCTGAGTTTGGGAAGGTCCGGGGGAAATTGGTCCTCTTCAGGGGAGTGGCTTCGGAAGCTCCCGAGACCCCTGGGCAAGTTCTGCGGGTTCAAGTTCACGGAGCCTGGGGTTGGGAGGCTCGTGCTCAGGGAGCCCAGGACAGGCGCTGTTGGAGTCAGCAACCCGGCCGAGGTGGTGGAGTACGAACCAACATACAGGCTCTACTGGGGGGACCTCCACTGTCAGACCTTCTTCAGCGACGGGCTCGGATGTCCGGAGGAACTTTACAGGTT
>DTYS01000271.1 GCA_012961755.1 Candidatus Latescibacterota bacterium | reverse complement strand
TGCGAACTTGAAGGTAGCGTCCTGGTGGCTCACGGTCCAGAACGCATGGTACTGCGTGGGGTTCGCCGGATCGTCGAAGTCCCCGTAGGAGACCTGGAACCCGATTATGTCCCCCTCCTTGAACTTGTACTGTGTGCTCTGGTCAGGACCGTAATAGATCAGCTCCAGCCAGGGGATCAACCTGATCTCATAAGTTGTGGTCCCGGCCTCGTGTATAGCGCCGTCGAAGGTGAAGGCACATTCGGTGTACGGAGGCTTCCAGACCCAAGTGTTCGGCGTGTTGAACACCATAGAATAGATGTTGTCCGCCTGTGGATAGGCGAACCCGTACTGCTGGGCCTGGCGTTCGCCGTTCAACCTCCTCTCCTCCTCGTCCGGCATCTCATCGGCCTTCCAGCAGCAGTACTGCCCACCGCTGTGGTCAGCGTCTATCATGATCTCAAGGTCGTCCTGCTGCCAGATCAAGGAGGGGTCACCGCTCGGACGGTCCACTACAACTACGTTATCGTAACGCCAGGAAGCAGCATACCAATAGCCGTCGGTCTTGTTGTAACCGAAGGCTATCCAGCAGTTGAAGTCGTTATAGTCAGGAGCCGTCATCCCCGCCAACCTCTCGCCCATCAGGTCCACGGGGATCCTGTAGGCATCAGGAACTATGTCCCAATCACTTAGGTCCCCGTCTATGGTGGGTACGAGGTGATCTGGGAACTGGAAACAGGGATACGTCACCCCTTCGGGATAATGGGCCAACGCCAACCCACTGATCCCTAACACCAAGGCTACCGCAAGGACTACCCTCTTCATGGAAACCTCCTTTCCTTAGGGAACCTCCAAACGGACCTGCCCTTAACCTTCGGCCCTCTCACCTCCTTTCTCTCCTTGGTTTCGGCTTTAATATAACATAAAGGGGACATCTTGTCAAGACCCTTTTTCCGGCAAAATTCGACCCCTTCCCTTCCCCACAGTTATAACGTATCTTAGGGGTCATGGTCGTCGGAACTAAGGTAGAAGGGTCCGCATCTCCGGAGGAGTGCTACGCACTTAAGGAAGGCCTGAGGGCCGCGGGATTCTACCCGGTCCCGTTCGAAGGGAGGGAGGGGGTCCTCGTCCTCTACGGCGAGGGAGGGAAGGAGCTTGCGAGGGGAGGGTACGTTGTAATCTCGGTCCTCAGGGACAGGGACCTATACAGGACGCCCGTCTCCGGAGATCCCCGTATCTTGGATGGGATACCGTTCTGGGGGAGGAGCGAGCCCGGGAAGCTTTGGGAGGTCGAGAAGGTTGGGGAAGGGGCATATCTCAGGATAAGGGCCGACGTCTTCGGAAACCTGTTCCAGCTCCTGGCCAGGCCTGAGGAGTGGGGGAGGGCCCCCTTCGGGCCAGAGGGGAGCTTCCTGAGGACCCGGCTCGACCGCCCGATAGGAGATCGATACATAGGGGTCCTCAGGAAGGCCGTTGAGGAGGCCTGCGGTGCGGCGGGAAGGCCATGCACGTACGTCGAGTTCTGGCCCGGAGGGGAACCGTTCGCGGCGTTCGTATCCCACGACGTGGATAGGGTGCATAAGTGGACATATAAAAGGGTGGGATACGAGCTTATAAGGGCGCTCCCGATCCCAGGAAGGGTCCTCAAGGTCATTCGCTCGGCCGCCGGGTCCCAGGACCCGTACTGGAACTTCGAAAGGATCATGGCCATAGAGGAGGACTTCGGCGTACGTTCGACCTTCTTCTTCGGCACGGGAAGGTACGAGAGGAGGGACCCGTCCTACGAACTTTCCCAGGTCGAGGAAGCCCTGAGGAAGTTAGTTGAGGGAGGATGGGAGGTGGGGCTCCATGCGAGCATCGGCTCCTGCAGGGATGTCCTGAAGCTCAGGGAAGAGAAGGAGAAACTTGAGGCTGTGGTGGGGAAGGTGTACGGGGTGAGACAACATTTTTTAAGGCTCGCCGTCCCCGAAACCTGGAGGGTCCAGGATAAGGTGGGCTTCCTCTACGATGCGACCTTGGGGTACTCCCGGAGGGAGGGGTTCAGGGCGGGAACATCCCTTCCCTTCTTCCCCTACGACCCCGGAGGAAAGTACGAGATGAACGTGTTAGCGATCCCCCTGACCATAATGGATACGACCTTCACCACCTTCAGGAGGTACAGCCGGAGCAGGGCCACCGATGTGACGAGGGAACTTTTGAGGGAGGTGGAGGAGTCCGGAGGGGTCTTCTCCGCCCTCGTGCACCAAAGCTCCCTGGACGAGGACGAGTTTCCTTACGTAAGTGCGTTGTACGTCGAAATATTAAAGGAGGTGAAGGAGAGGAAGGCGTACGTTGCGAGGGGGATGGACATCGCCAAGTGGTGGACTGGAAGGGCGAACCTGAGGGAGGAAGAGGGGGTGGAGGAGGACGTCTGGTGCTGGAGGATATATACCGAAGCCGAACTTCCGGGCCTCTGTATTAAGGTGGGACCGGGAACTTGGGAGGTGAAGGGAGGAGGTCTTCAGGTCCTAACCCTGCCGGACGGTATGAGGGTTAAGTTAGGCCCGGTTCCTGCGGGAAAGGTGATCTTCCTATGCGCCCGAAGGTCTGGATGACCATGTACGACGATCCCTACGACGATGCGAGGGTGGTGAGGGAGATAAGGGCCCTTACCGAGATGGGCTTCGAGGTGGGAGTGTTGCACGGCCTCTTCTCCGATCGTCCCGTAAGGAGGGATTACGCCGGGGCCGGGCTAGTACCCGTCCCGTTAGGGAAAAGGCGCGGGGGGAAGCTTCCGTTCCTTACATTCTACTTGAGGGCTCTCCCCCTCGTGGTGGAACTCAAGGGGGAAGCTTTTCACTGTCAGGACCTCTTCTCCCTGCCCGTGGCCTACCTCGGGGCCAAGCTCTCCGCCGCGGGGCTCATCTACGACGCCCACGAATACTACATCGGGACGCCTGCTTTAGCTGACAGACCGTTGGAGCGCACGGTGTGGGGGGTGGTGGAGAGGGCCTTCGTAGGGAGGGCCGACGCCGTGATCGCAGTGTGCGATTCCATAGCCGACGCCCTCACGGAGAGGTACGGCATCCGCAGACCCTACGTGGTGCGAAACCTCCCCGAGTTCAGGATGGTCCCGAGGACCGACTCTTTAAGGAGGTGGCTCGGGATACCAGAAGCGGAGCCCATACTGTTGTACCAAGGGGTGCTGCAGAGGGGGAGGGGAATCCTCGTGGCGGTGGAGGCCCTCAGAAGGCTGGAGCGGGGGGTCCTGGTGCTCCTGGGGGACGGGGAGATGAGGGAGGAGATAAGAGGATACATAACAAGCTTGGGGATGGACGGAAGGGTCTTCATGCCGGGATGGGTTCCCCTCGAGAAGCTGCCCCTTTATACCGCCTCGGCCGATATAGGCCTCTGCCTCATAGAGAACTTGGGTTACAGCTACTACCTATCCCTCCCGAACAAGCTCTTCCAGTACATAATGGCCGGGGTCCCGGTTTTGGCGAGCGACTTCCCGGAGATGGGAAGGATAGTGAGGGAGACCGGCGCCGGGCTTCCCGTGGACCCCTCGGACCCCGAGGATGTCGCCGATAAGGCCCGCAAGCTTTTGGAGGACGGAAGCCTTTGGAGGAGATGTTCCGAAAACGCAAGGAGGGCGGCGGAGGTCTATAACTGGGAGGTGGAGAAGGCGAAGCTGTCCGAGATATATCACCCTCCCATCCTGAAAGGTCTGCGAGCCTCGTAATCTCTGAGCTGGGCCTCTATGCTCCTTGCGAGCTCCTCCCGTCCCGAGGAACGGGCCACGGAGATGGCCCTCCTGGCGGTCCGCACGGCGTCCCTGAACCTCCCCGCCTCGGCGTACGCCGCGGCTAAGACCCCCATGGCCTCAGCGCTCCTGCCTCCCGAGGCCTTGAGCACCTCCTCGGCCAACTTTACCGCCTCCCTCCCATCCCTGACCTCAGGGTCCGGGCAGGTGGAGAGGAGCCAGGCTAAGTTCAGCTTGGTGCGGAGGTCGTCGGGACTCACCCTCAGGCGTCCCCTCAGAAGTTCCTCGACCTTGCGGTACCTCCCCTGCCCGGCCAAGACCACGGCTAAGTTATCCCAAGCCTTGCCCTGGTCCGGCCTCGTGCGAATGGCCTCCTTAAACTGGACTATGGCCTCCCTTATCCTCCCCTTCTGCAGGAGGGCTGTGCCGAGGTTGTTGCGGGCCTCCACGAAGTCGGGACGGAAGCGAACGGCCTCCCTGAACTCGGCTATGGCTTCGTCCACCCTACCCTGCTGGAGGAGGAGGTTGCCGAGGTTGTAGTGAGGTTCGGCGTAGTCCGGGCGGATACGTATGGCCTGACGGAATTCGGCCTCGGCCTCCTGAAGCTTCCCCTGGTGCACGAGGGCGTTTCCGAGGTTGTTATGTAGGCCGGCGTTCCTCGGGTTGAACTGGACCGCCCTGCGGTAGTGCAGGACCGCCCTGGCCAACATCCTCCTGTCCTTCTCCGCCATCCTGTCGTACAGGAACCCGAGAACGCTGTGGGCCGATGAGCTCTGAGGATCGAGCTCCAGCGCCCTCCTTGCCGCCTTAAGGGCCTCGGAATAGGCCCCCGACTTGCAGGCCACGAGGGAGTACACCGCCCAGGCGTAGCTCCAAGATGGGATGCGGCTTACCGTGAACGAAAGCTTCCTGAGGGCCTCCCCGAACCTCCCCTCCTGGGAAAGGCATATCCCCGCCTCCATCTGGACGATGGGATCGTAGGGAAGGCGTTCGCTCGACTTTACTATCTCCTCCCTCATCGGAGCTTCCCTCACATCCTCCAGGGCGTACCTGAGCCACTCCGGTCTGGGAGGGGAGATCACGAGGACGGTCTCGGGCGGGCAAGAGAAGGCCCTCTCCACGTTCCCGAGGGTCCTCAGCACGTCGGGGCACCCAGGGTCTACCCTGAGGGCCCTGTGGATCATATCCCTCGCCGCCCTGAGGTACCCCTTCCTGAGCCAAATTTCCGCCAAGAGGGCCATAGCCTCGACGTTGTAAGGGTTGGCCGTCAGGACCCTACCCAAGGCGTCCTCAGCGTGGTCCAGGGCCCCGACCCTCCAGAAGAGTTCCGCTTCGGCCATCTCATAGTCCTGGAACTGGATCCCGTTGTCCTCCCCACTTCCCATCCTCAGGTGGACGGCGGATGCGGTGTAATCGCCCTTCCTCGCATAGTAACGGGACATAACCCTACAGGAGTACCTCGCCTGGGATATCTGTGGAGAAAAGAGGAAGTCGAGGGCTTCCTTAACCTCCCTCCTACGCAGATGTGCCTTGCCGAGGTTGAACGAGGCGGTCCCGCAGGGATGGAGGCGGTACGCGCGCTCCCAGTAGGAAAGTTCGTCCTTGGATATATAGTTTAACCTCACCTGGGAGATGCCGTAGTATACGACCAGGGCGTATCCGGCAGCCAAGGCCCACGCCTCCCCCTTGGAAAGGAGTAGGTCCACCACGCCTCCCACCACCATGGCGAGCCCGAGTGAGGGGAGGTATAGGTACGGCCAGTAGACGTACTCCTCGACACCGTTCCAGGTCGTCGAAAGGAACGGTACCGTTCCGCAGTAAGCCAACAAAACCCCGAGGCCGGCCCACGTCCTCCTTGCGGCCAGGATTCCTGCTCCCAGTATTATGATGTTTACGAACGTCCACACTATGAACTTGGGATGGTAAAATTTGAAGATCCTCTCGGCCGTCTCGTGGAGGACGGCCGGGACCCCAATCCCAGCCAGAAGGCCTTTGAGGTATAACCCAGTAGCTCCGACGACCGAAAAGAAGCTGAACCATCCCGAGCCCTCCGCGAAGGAGATGTACCGGTAGTGGAGGGGATGGGGCTTGTAGTACAGCCAGAAGGGGGCGAGGACGAGCAGGGGCCCTAAGAACGGGAGCGCGTGCAGGACCGACCGCCTGATGGACCTTCCCCTGTACAAGGCTTCGTAGGCTAAAAGGAAGACGGGAAGGGCGCCCCCTGCCTTGCATGTAAGGAGGCTCAACAGGAACAGCACCGGAGATAGAACATATCTTGTTCCGAAATGCCCGGACAGGTAGAGGTTCAGGGAGCCCAGGAGGAAGGTCGTGCCCAGAAGGTAATGGAAGTTCCCCGCCCGGCCGAAGACCACGGAACCTATAGGATGCAGTGCGAAGACGAAGGCAGCCAGGAGGGCCGCGGACGTGCGACGTGCGAACTTTTCGAATATGTGGAAGGCCAGGATCACGTTGAAAAAGTGTACGAGGAAGAACAAGGTCCTCCAGAACCACGTCGCATCTGCCGGGAAGAAAGTTCTGAGGGAAGCGAGCACCGCATATCCCAAGGGCCGAAAGTGTCCCCCCGTGAACATAAGGAAGTCCCTGGAAAATATTATAGGAACGTTCCCCCACCAGGAAAGCAGGGGAAGCCTCAGCACACTTTCGGGATGGGTCACGAGCCCCGGGGTCCCGACGTACAGGGCCGATGTGGCCGTCAGCCCGGCTGCTAATAGCAACCGTGTGCAGAACTTAC
>DTYS01000270.1 GCA_012961755.1 Candidatus Latescibacterota bacterium | reverse complement strand
GGAGACATAGGATGCGCACTGGGAAAGCTTCAGGAGGGCGGTGGTCTGACTGTACATCATCGTCCTTCCGTCGGTGACACCTTGACGCTCGTCCTGACGGGAAAGGCCGACGTATAGCCGAGTTTTATGGCCTCCCGCCTGAGGGCTTCCACCTCTGTTCTGGTCCTGCAGTCCCCCACCCGGACCTTGTAATAGGGAGCCTCGAACTTGAGGTAGACCGGAAGGCCGAAGAGGGACTCTGCTTCCTCCTTGACCGACGAGGCCCTCTCGTAGTCGGTCGTGGCGAATATCTGGACCCTCCACCCCGGTACCTCCTGGATGCCCTCCCTTCGGGTCGTATCCACAGGAGAGGGCTCGGCCGGCGCCCTCTCCTCGGCCCGCTTTAGAAGTTCCATGAGTTCCTGGGGGGTCAGCTCGTCCCCTAAGCTTAAGGGGTCGAACTCCCATGTGGTGGGGATTTCCCTCTGAGGAGGTCCCCCACAGGATAAGCCCAGCAGGAGCGCCAGCGCCGTAAGCCACCTCATTCATTCCTCCCTCTCGTACCTCACCAGTTCGGCGGATATGTGGCCTATCGCAAGCTCGCTCCTCATCTTGACCAGGAGCCTCCTCTCGTCGTCCGAGAGCCAGACCTTCATCCTCCCCCGTTTGAGGAGTCCCCCTGCCGTCCGGGACGGCACGAGCACGAAGCAGTTGAAGGTCCCGGCCTTCACTCGGACCCTCTCTTTGCCCACGACCTTGACCTTTAAGGGGTAAAGCTTCCTGCCAGTAAAGGTATACAGTGAGAAGGTAGTGTCAACCTTAAGGGGCCTGAGCCTGAGGTAGTAGAAGATGGAAAGGGGGTCCTGGACGGGCCCGCGGACGAAGAGGGTGTCGCCGTCCGAGATTATCTTCCCCTCGTCCTGAAGGAATATGGCCTTATTGTGTGACCTACGGCGGCCTTCCCTGGTCATCTTTTCGAACCTTTTTGGGAAGCCCTCGACGTCCATAAGGGACTCCATACGGTCGTCCACAGGGAAGAAGAGGGAGAAGAAGGTGTTAGATACGGCTTCGGAGGTCGCCAGATATTCTCCATTTCCTTCCCTCCTGACCTCCATAAAAGCGAAGCCTGCAGGGACGGGGCCGTATTTCATGTTGAACTCCATCCTCTCGTAGCCTACCAACGCCGATACGACGGCCAACAGGGCTAACATCCGACCACCTCCCTGTACACGGCCTCGGTATCCCTTACGGTCCTGTCTATGTCGAAATACATCGCGCGCTCCTGGGCCCTCCTTCCCATCTCCTCCCTGAGCCCCCTGTCGGAGGCTAATCGGACCATAGCTTCCCCCATAGCCTCCGGATCGTCCGGTGGAACTAATATTCCGGTCTCTCCGTCCGAGACGGCTTCGGATATCCCTCCCACATCCGTGGCTATAACCGGAAGGCCGCAGGCCATGGCCTCCAGGACCGAGACTCCAAGTCCCTCCCTCCTGGACGAGAGCACGAAAGCATCCAGCGCCCTAAGGACCTCCCATATCCTTCCACTGAACCCCAGGAACACCACCTTACCTAAGAGGCCGAGTTCCTCCCTGAGCCTCTCCAAGGACCTCCTCAAAGGCCCATCCCCTGCTACGACGAGTCCCAGGCCAGGGCACGTCCCGGAGGCGAAGCTCACGGCCCTGAGGAGGACGTCGTGCCCCTTCTCGCAGGTCAGAGCGGAGGCGCTTCCGAGCACGACCTCCCCATCCACGGCGTCCCTTACCCTTTCGTCCGGGGGGACGGACGAGATGATATTCACCGGGACTCCACTGTGCACCACCGAGACCTTCTCCGGCGGTATCCCTCCCGCCGAGAGCTCCCTCCGCACGGCCTCAGAGACGGCTACGAACCTGTGGACCCAGCCTCCGTACTTTGGACCCCTGCGCACGGGGGATGCGACCCTCCTCGAGACGACGTACCTCGCCTCGACCCCGGCGAGCTTGGCCAGCATACCGATGGTGTGGGCGTGGGATGTGTGGAGGTGTACTATATGTGGCTTCCACTTAGCTACGGCGAGCATAAGTTTCCTCACTGCCCTCGGATCCCAAGGGCCCAAGAAAGGAAGGATATCTACGGGGACCCCTTCGACTTCGGCCCTTTCGGCGAGCCTTCCACGAGGTGCCAGGAGCAGGACCTCGTGTCCCAGCCTGAGGAGTCCCTGGGCCAGCCAGAGCACCTGGGCCTCCCCTCCCCTCCATGTTCTGGCCGTCTCCACGTGAAGGATCCTCATCTTCCGAGCTTAAGGTGAACTCTGAACGTTCCCCTCTTTATCAGGGGGTAGGCCATTATGAAGGCAACCGGGACGGTCCGGGCCTTATGACCCACGTCGAATCCGATCCCCACCCCAGTCCCAAACTTATATCCTCTGATGTCCGTCATAGGGCCCACACTTCCTAGATCCAGTCCTACTATTCCCTTCCAATCCGAGAACTTCACCCAGCCTATATAACCTCCCCCGCGGAAGATGACCTGTGACAGCCAGCTTCTCAGGAAGACCCTCTTCGGGCCGAAGAACTCGTCGTCCTCGTACCCCACCACCGACGACCATCCTCCGAGGTAATACCTCGGAGAGGGACCTCCCAAAATGTTGCCCGCCCATCCGCCCTCCACCCTGTACCTGAGGCCCCATCTCGTGGAGAACTCCCTCCAGGCCCTGGCCTCCAGGAGGAGGTAGTCGAAGTCCCCTCCGAGCCATTTGAGGGCCCTTTCCAATGTAGTCTTTATCCCCCATCTCTCCCTATCTATGTATAATCCGAGGCAGAACGCATAGTTCCTATAGGACAACACCCTAATTAGGTTCTCCTTGTAAGGGGAGCGCTGACGCTCGTACTGGAAGCTCACCCTCACCTGTCCGCCCATGCCTACGTCCTTGATAGCGGAAACGGTGAGGCTCCTCTTCCTGCTCCATTCCCTTGTATCCTCGTTCAGGGGCCTGAAGAGGAGTTGGTCACGGAAGAACATCCCTGGCTTCCACGAAGGGACGGAGAGGACGTACCCTACTCCGAAGCCGATGTCCCCGCGGAAAAGTTCGTAGTCCATCTCAGCTGTGACGGAGAAACGGGGGAAGGGCTTATGAAGCTTGCCGTGGAACTCCCCCTCCGGAAGGTAGAACTGGTACCTCGTGCCGGTCTCCACGAAGACCTGTTGGACGCGGATGTTTATGGGGACCTCCTCTTGGGCATATCCGAGGGCACATAGGAGCAGGACGATCACCGTCATCCCTCCTTAGAACAGGTCCTCGGGCAGTCCCTGGTTTATCCTCTGCCAGAGGAAGCGGACCTCCACCTCGTGCCCGTCCCAGAAGAACGACATCCTCCGGGGCAGGTGCGACCGGCCTACTTTTGTGTAATCGTCCAGCTCCCTTACGCCGAGCAACTTCCCGTCCTCGGTCCTATACTCTTCCCTCAAAACCAGGTTCCCCCTTCCCAAGGATAACTTTTGTAGCACACCCTCCCTCTTCAGCGTGACCTCACATCCCCTCCTTAGGCTCCGAAACGAGACCAGCTCCCCTTCCACGTCCGGAAGCCCGCAGGCTAAGGCTACCACATCCACTGGAAGCTGGGGGACCTTCAACGAAAGGTCCCCCCTTTCCGTCCTCAGATGTACCTTTCCCTCCCTCATCAATATGTGGAAGATGTGGATACGCAGGGGGTCGGATATTTCAACCTTCAGTTTCCCGGGCCGGGACGCCCATATGTGAGCTCTGAGCCATCCTGCACCCTTGGAGACCTCGGCTTCGGCCTCGAAGTCTTTGACGTACATGTAGGACGTCCTCAACCTTGCCATCACTTCTTCGGGACCGGGGCACGGCCTCTGCGGGACGAGGGCACAGCTGAGAAAAAGCAGCGCCGGGGCCCACCTCATTCTGCCTCCTCAAGTTCCCTTATCTTCTCCTTCAACTTGGTGTTGTAAGGGTCGAGCTTTAGAGCCCTCTTCCAACTTTTGAGGGCCTCCTCCTTCCTGCCGAGCCTCCGGGCGATGTCTCCCAGATGCTCCCATATCACACTGTTCTCTTTATCCCTTTCCACGGCCTTCCTTAAGTATCGTTCCGCCTCCTTCAGGTTTCCCATCTGGTAGTACACCCAGCCCATGCTGTCCAAGAAGGCCCCGTTGTCCGGCTCCTTCTCCAAGGCCCTCTTTATCATCTCCCAAGCCTCTTCGAGGTTGATACCCCTCTCCGCGAACATATATCCGAGGTAGTTGAGGGCGAGGGCGTGGTCCGGATCTATCTTGAGGAGTCGACGGAAGACCCTTACGGCGTCGTCGTAGCGTCCGCTCCTTTCGTACGCCACTCCGAGCTCGAAGAGGTAGTCCACATCGTCGGGTTTGAGCTTTAGGGCCCTCTTCAGGGGCTCTACGGCCTCCTCGTACTTCTCCCCCCTGATCAGTGCAACCCCGAGGAAGAAGGCCATATTTGGCTCGTCCGGGAACCTTCTGAGCCCCTCACCGAGCACCTCCTGGGCCTCGGAGTAATCCTCCATCCTTATGTACACGTACCCCAAGTTCAACCGGGCGTCCGGGTCGTCCCTGAGGGCCACCAACCTCCTGAAGGCCCCGGCCGCCTCCTCGAGCTTTCCAAGTTCCACGAGGCTGCGGCCCAGGTAATGGTATACCTCAGGGTCCTCTTCGTGTTTAAGGATGTTTCGAGCAAGTCGGACGACCCTATCGTGAAGGCCAGCCCTTTCGTACATCGCTAAGAGAGCTTTCTCAGCGACGGGGTCCGGATACCTGACTAAGATGGCCTCGTACTGCTCGGCGGCCTCCTTCCACCTTCCCTTGGATAGGTAGAACTCCCCTAGCCTCCTGCGAAGGCGAAGGCTGAAGGGGTTGGATTCCAGGGCCTCCTTGTATACCTGCTCGGCCTCTCCTTCCCTGTTCTCCCTCTCCAAAAGTGCGCCCAAGCTTAAGGCCACTTCATCGCGGCCAGGATCTTCCTCGAGCACGGAACGATATATCCTCTCAGCTTCCTTTATCTTACCTATGGTTTGGAACACCCTGGCCTGCTTAAGGCGCACGTCGGTGTCCTCGGGGTGCTTCGTCACGAAGCGTCCAAGGACCTTAGCAGCTTCCTCACCCCTTCCCAAGGCCACATAGAGGTCAGCCAAGGTAGTAACGGCATCCTGGTCGTCGGGAAGGAGTTTCACGACCTTTTCCATCTCGCGGAGGGCCTTTTCCTCCTCCCCTGCCTGGCGGTAGAGGTAGGAGAGGAACCTGTGGGCATCGGGGGACCTGGGGGAGAGTTCGACAGTCCTTTCGGCGAAGTGTATCGCACTTCGGAGCTTACCAAGGCGAAGGTAATCCCTAGCCAGGGCCCTGCATATCCCTGGAGATGAGGGAGCGTACATGAGCGCCTCGTTCAGATCAACTATGGCCTCAGCATATTTCCCTCTGAATTCCTTAACCTTAGCATCTACGAAGTGCTCTATAGCCTCAGGGGGGACCTTACCGTAGGGAGGGGATGTGGCGGCGCATCCGGCCAAAAGCGTAGTAAGGGCGAGCAAAGTCCTCAACTTCCTTCTACCTCCTCCAACTTCCTCCTGAAGGCTTCGTAGGTCTCCTCTCCGAAGAGGACGAAGCGTACAAGTTTCGGATTTTCCGCCTCCTTCAGGAAATCCAAGGCAGTCCCTATCATCACCTCGGCGCACATGTCCGCTGGGAACCCTCCCACCCCGGTACCTATGGCCGGAAACGCCACCGATTCGAGCTTCAGCTCCTCGGCCCTTTTTAGAGCGTTCTCGGTGGCGTCCCTTATCTTGTCCTCATCGGTGCGAAGGTCCTGGCCCATACCGGCCGCATGTATAACATATTTGGCCCTGAGCCTTCCAGCCGACGTGACCACGGCCTCCCCTACGGGGATGGGTCCCTTGGAGACCGCCTCTTTCTCTATCTCTTCGCCTCCCTTACGCTTTATAGCTCCAGCTACACCTCCGCCCATCCAAAGGTGGTTGTTAGCGGCGTTCACTATCGCGTCGGCCTCCTGTTCGGTTATGTCCCCTCGGACGACCTCCAACACCTTCTCACCTACCTGTACCCTCATCCTTTCCCTCCTTTGTGCGGCCTTCCGTCATGAATATACAACCCCATGCCGTAAAGTCAAGACCTACGAACAAGAGAAATCTCTTGCTAAAATGAGATATAAGGGATATATTTTAAGGGACATCCGGAATCGACGGCCGCAAGTTATGGAGGAGAGGATGACGAGCGTGCAGGAACAGATGGAAGCTATCCTGAGGGGCACTGCGGAGGTCATATCGGAGGAGGAGCTTGAGGGAAAGCTGGAAAGGTCCCTGAGGACGGGAAAGCCCCTCACCGTCAAACAGGGGTTCGACCCCACCGCTCCCGACATCCACATAGGGCACACCGTATCCCTCAGGAAGCTTAGGCAGTTTCAAGACCTGGGGCATAAGGTCGTCTTCCTGATAGGGGACTTCACAGGTATGATAGGCGACCCGTCGGGTCGTTTTGAGATGAGGAAGAGGCTATCCCGTGAGGAAGTGCTCCAAAATGCGAAGACCTATCAGGAGCAGGTCTTCAAGATACTCGACCCCAAAAGGACCGTGGTGGCCTTCAACAGCGAATGGTGCGAGCCCATGAAGTTCGAGGATGTGCTGGTCCTCGCTTCCCGCTACACCGTGGCACGGATGTTGGAGAGGGACGACTTCTCCCAAAGGTACAAACAGGGCAAGCCGATAACGATTATGGAGTTCCTTTACCCCCTCATCCAGGCCTACGACTCCGTGGCTTTAAAGGCCGACGTGGAAGTTGGCGGAACGGACCAGAAGTTCAACCTACTGGTGGGGAGGGACGTGCAGAGGGAGTACGGTCAGGAGCCACAGGTAGCGCTTATGATGCCGCTTTTAGTGGGGACGGACGGGAAGGAGAAGATGAGCAAGAGCTTAGGGAACTACATAGGCATAAACGAGCCTCCCAAGGAGATATACGGGAAGACCATGTCCATACCGGACTTCCTTATATATCCTTACTTCGAGCTCGCTACTGACGTGGACTCCTCCGAGCTCGTGGAGATCAGGAGAGCTTTGGAGGACCCTGAGGTCAACCCCATGGACCTCAAAAGGAGGCTGGCCAGGAGGCTCGTGGCCATGTACCACGGGGAGGAGGCGGCAAGGAAGGCCGAGGAGGCCTTCGATAAGGTCTTCAGGAAGAGGGAGGTCCCCGATGAAGTTCCAGAGTATGTACTTAACCAGGACAGGATTTGGATAGTCAGGCTCCTCACCTCCTCTGGGCTTGTGTCCTCCAACAGCGAGGCCAGGAGGCTCATAGCTCAGGGGGAGTATACATAGATGGCCAGAGGGTCACGGACCCGAACCTCGAGGTAGAGTTCGAGGGTGGGGAGGTCGTTAAGGTGGGGAAGAGGAAGTTCCTGAAGGTAGTGAGGGCATGAGGAGTTCGTGGGGAGGTATCGGATCCTTTCGAAGACCAAACATAGATGAAGATGCCGAAATGTTTCAAGGGTTGTTGCCCTGACTGTGGCTCTTCGTTGGAACCGGAGCCCTTTTCCGGCAAGAAAAGTAGTTCTTAATTTAGGAGGTGGGGACATGCTTGAGGAACTCAGGGAGCGTATAAGGGACTGCTCGAAGAAGCTGAAACAGCTCGGGAGGTATCTTTGAAGTAGAGGGAAGGGAGAGGAGGATAGAGGAGCTGGAGTCCCTCATGTCCCGGCCCGGTTTCTGGGACGACCCGCAGGAGGCCCAGAAGGTCATATCGGAGCTTAAGGAGCATAAAGACTGGACTGAGGCCTTCAGGGAATTGGAGGGCAGGTGTCGGGACCTGGAGGAGCTTGCAGAGATCGTGGAGGAAGGGGAAGCCTGCGAGCTTGAGGAAGAGGTCAGCTCCTTGGAGGAGGACGTCCGCTCCCTCGAACTTAGACGAATGCTCTCAGGAGAGGACGACCCCAAGGACGCCCTACTGACGATTCACCCCGGGGCTGGGGGGACCGAATCTATGGACTGGGCTGGGATGCTCCTCAGGATGTACCTGAGGTGGATAGAGAGGAAGGGGTTCAAAGGGGAAGTCATAGACCTCCAGCCCGGCGAGGAGGCCGGGATCAAGAGCGCGACCGTGGAGGTCAAGGGGCCCTATGCGTACGGGTACCTCAAGGCGGAAAGCGGGGTGCACAGGCTCGTGCGCATCTCGCCCTTCGACGCCAACCACAGGAGACACACTTCCTTCGCTGCCGTCTTCGTGTACCCCGAGGTAGACGAGGACATACAGGTAGAGATAAGACCCGAGGAAATAGAGGTCGACACCTTCCACTCCAGCGGGCCCGGAGGCCAGAACGTGAATAAGGTGGAGACCGGTGTGAGGATAACCCATATACCCACCGGGATAACCGTGCAGTGCCAATCCGAGAGATCTCAGTACCAGAACAGGATGAACGCGATGAAGATGCTCAAGGCCCGGCTCTACCAGTACCACAAGGAGCAGGAGCAGAAGAAGAGGGAGGAGCTCGAGAGCGCGAAGAAGAGGATAGAATGGGGCAACCAGATACGTTCTTATGTGTTGCACCCATACAAGCTCGTCAAGGACCTCCGTACGGGGGTGGAGACGAGCGATGTGGATGGGGTGTTGGACGGGGACATAGATGCCTTCATACGGGCCTACCTCCTGGACCAGGTGAAGGGAGGATGAGGAGGATCCAGCTTATAGTGATCCTTATGGTCCTCGCAGGTTGCGAGAGGGCCACCACGATACGCTTCCTCGTGCGCACCGAGGCGAGACTTAACTTGGAGGAGTCGAAGAAGATAGGGGTGATTTGCTTCGTGAGGGCCCCCGAAGCAAAGGACAAGGGGCTCTCCTTGGGGGACAGGGTGGCCGAGGTGGTGGGCAGGGACTTAAGTGAACACGAACAGTTCCAGGTCCTCTGGGGTGACGAGGTGCGTTGGGCCCTGGGCTGGAGGTGGACCGCTGGGGACACGGCCTTCGGGTACGAGGTATTGACCGAGCCCGAGAACCTGAAGCGCATACATGAGGTATTCAAGGTAGATGGATTACTGGTAATAGAAGGGTACATCGGCACTTCGGTTCCAAAGGTCATGGTGGGACATCCGAGGCCCCCGGGCCCTCCTCCGGAACTCGCTTGGACGCTCAGGAAAGGGTACCTCCCCGTAAATGTGGAGGTAAGGATAAAGTTCCGGCTGCTGAGCCTACCTTCCGGGGAGGAGGTCTGGTCCCGCTCTTTCTCCCACAACTTCGTAGCACCTATGGCTATATCCTTCGGAAGCGAGCCCTCGGAGTCCCAGTACGTCATGAGGCCGTTCCTGCGCATGGTAAGATACGTCCTCTGGGAGTTCAGGACCGACGTTACTCCCAGACACTTCTACGTGGAAAGGAAGTTCGCCTTAGAGTAGAAAGGTGGGAAGGGACGATGCGGAATTCAGGGAGGAGGAACCATGTCCCGGAAGGTTAGGGTTGCGAGCGTCTCGTTCCCCGGGGTGCAGGGGGAGGGTAGGGAGCGATGGGAGAGGGCAGTAAAGGAACTCTCGGAGTGGGTGGACAGGGCTGCCCTCGACAGGCCGGACATAATCCTTGTGCCCGAGCTCGCGCCGGGCCTGGGCACACCTTTGGAGGAGATGGTCAAGTCCGCACAGCCAGTCCCAGGACCCCTCACAGAGGAATTCGGGAGAAGGGCAAGGAAGCACGGATGTTACATCTGGTGCCCGTTGGTGGAGGAGGCTCCCGAGGGGCTGTACAACAGCGCGGTGCTCTTGGGGAGGGACGGGAAGGTAGTGGGCGTCTACCGAAAGGTCTACCCCACGATAGGGGAGATGGAGAAGGGGATACTACCGGGCGAGGGGCCCGTGGTCTTAGAGACGGACTTCGGAAGGATAGGTTGCATCATATGTTTCGACCTCAACTTCCTTGAATTGGGATGGGCGTACAGGGACAGGGGAGCGGAGCTTATCTGCTTCCTCTCCATGTTCCGTGGGGGGTTGCAGCTTTC
>DTYS01000269.1 GCA_012961755.1 Candidatus Latescibacterota bacterium | reverse complement strand
TCCATGGACGTGCGTCCGAAATGACTAAAACCTTATCGCCTTCCCCTTCCTCCCAGGCCATTCCGGGTACCTGAACGGGAGGTCCCATACGAACTCCCACCTCGGCTTCCCGCCCCAGTCCTCTATGACGAGCTTCAAATGCTTCGTGTCCTTCCCGACTATCGGGGGCCTACCGTCGGAGCGGCGGTTCACGAAGAAGAGGCGAAACCTCGCGGTGGTTTCGAGGCTCTCAGGGGGCACGTCGTAGTCGTAGGGGTAAGGACCTGCGAGGCCCATGGGCCCGTACTTGTTCCCCTTGTCGTCCTCCAGGAATATGTGTCTCCCTATGTCCTTAACCGGAAGAATCTTCCCTCCCCTGTTCTCCAGGTAGAACGAGAACACCAACCTACCATAAAGGTCGTACCCCCACTCCTCGAGGTACCTCTCCCGGAGGCCTGGTAGGGCGGGGTTCAGGAAGGCGTCCACTACCTTATCCACATATTTACTTCTGAAGACCTCGTACTGCGCCCTTTGGAGGGGGTTCCCAGGGTCGAACGAGGGGTCCAGGGCCTTATATATCTGGTAGAAACTTAAAAGCCCCCTATCTCCCGGAGGATATGGGGAGTCCACGAAGACCAAGACCAAGTACCTCAGCTTCCCCCTTATCTGTCCCTCGTCCCATCCCTTCTTCTCCGCCTCTGCATAAAGTCGGGCTATCTCGAAGGCCGTGGTGCGGAATATGACCTGCACATATGTCCCCTCGGACTCCATGCTCCTCGCAACCTGCCTGAGCACCTGGGAGTACATCCTCCGGGCGGGAGGTGGTGCTTCCCTAGGACCACATCCTATGGCTAAAGTACAGAACAACATACAGATCCATAACCTCATCATCAGCTTAAAGCGATTTTGGGCAATGTTCTCCAGGATCACATCCCTATCACCTGGAACGTCGAGCCCACATCCGGCCTCTTCTCGACCTCTATTCGGACGGGGAACGCGTTCCTCAGCCGTTCCAGGTGGGTCACGACCAAGATCTTATCGAAATCCTCCGATATCGCGTTTATCGCCTCGACGAGAAGTTCCAGGCCCTCGGAGTCCTGGGTCCCGAAGCCCTCGTCTATGACCAAGGTACGGAGCCTCGTGCCGGCCCTTTTGGCCAGAAGCTTCGACAGGGCGACCCTGAGGGCGAAGTCCACCCTGAAGGCCTCCCCTCCCGAGAACATCTCGTAGTCCCTGGTTCCGAGCTCGTCGCTTATCTTTATGTCTAAGGTCTCCTTGACCTTACCACCCCTCTCCCTCAGGGGTTCTATCCTCACGTAAGCCCTTCCTTCGGTGAGCCTCCTAAGTATCTCGTTCGCCTCCTGTTCGAGCTCCGGGAGGACACCCTCGATTATCAAGGCTTGGATGCCATCCTTACCGAATGCCCTTTGAAGGGTCTCGTATATCGTCCGCTCCCTCCGGGCACGGGCGAGCTCCTGCCTGAGCCTTCTCGCCTCCTCCTCCATCCTCATACATCTTTCGTACTGGGCCCTTACAGCTCCCTCCCTTCCTAAAAGCCCTTCCCTCCTCTCCCTGAGCTCTTCGAGCTCCCTTCCGAGCTGGGATAACCTCTCCTCTACCCTTCCGTACTCCTCGAGTTCCCTGCCGAGCCTGCCTTCCTCCTCCTCAAGTTCCCTCAGATGTTCCTGCGCTTGCTCCACGCTCTCCCTCAACCCCCTCAGTACATCCCTCGCCTCCTCTATACCTGCCTCGGCCTGTAGGAGCCTCTCCCTTTCTACGGGAGCTTCCCTAAGCCGGTCGAGTTCCTCCTGGACCTGAGCGTGCCTTCCGCCTTCGTAGCCGACTTCCTCTATCCGGACGAGCACCCTCCTTAGCTCCTCTTTGACGTCCTCCGCGTACCTCCCCTCTTCGAGTTTACCCTCCACCTCGCTCAGCTCCGAGCTCACCCTTTCGATCTCCTCCCTTACCTCCTTCACCTGTGTCCTGGCGGCTTCAAGCCTCTCCCTTTCGAGTTCGTACCTCGTCAGCTCCTCCACCCTCTTAAGGACCCTCCTGTAGCCCTCGGGATCGTAGCCCAAACCCTTAAGCTCAACCTCCACCTCGGCGAGCTGCCTCCTCTCCGCGTGGGCGAAGTCCTCAGCCTCCACCTTCCTCTTCAGGGAATCCGCCTCCCCCCTGGCCCTCTCAAGTTCCCCCCTGGCCCTTACGGCCTCACCGTAGGCCGCCCGGGCCTCGGCCAACCTTTCCCTCCTCTCCCGGGCAGGACGGAGAGCCTCGTCGACCTCCCTGTAACGTGCCCTGAGCCTCCTCCTTTCCTCGTCCATCTCCCTAATCTCCCTCCTCGTCCTGGAAAGTTCCTCCTGGAGGCCCTTGAGTTCTGTGGCGTACTCGGTGAGGATGTTGCGCTTCCGGGTGAGGTCCAGCTCGGCCCTGCACAGGGGACATCTGGCCTCCTTACTGGCCTGGAGGAAGGAAAGTTTCTCCTTAACTTCTGAAATCCTGTCCTCTATCTCCTCAGCCTTCTTCCTCCCGGCCTCTATCTCCAGCTTCAGCTGAGTCCCCCTGTTCCTTACCTCTTCCCTCTCCCTCTCGAGTTCCTCCAGCCTTCGCACCTTTTCTTCCAACTCCGCCACCTCCCTGCGCAGGGCAAGCTCCATATCCGCCCTCTTCTTAAGCTCCCTCATCCTCCCATCTAAGTTCCCAAGTTGCACCGAGAGCTCGGAGCGGGCCTTCTCTATCCTGCGTATAAGCTCCTGTCTTTTAGCCTCCAGCTCCTCGTACCTGGCCCTCCTCCCCTCCCATTCCCCGACCTCCCTCTTAGCCTCCTCGAGCCTACGACACCCTTCCTCTACCTCCGCCTCCCTGGATAGGATCTCCTGGGCTTCCCACAGCCGGACCTCGAGCTCCCTCCTCCTGCCGGAGAGGGCCTCAACCTTCCTCTCCAGGACGTGCCTTTCCTCATCCAACCTCCTTTCCAGCTCCCCCCTGCGTGCCTCCAAGTTCCTCAGAGTCCGAAGTTTCTCCGTCCATATCCTCTCCTCCCTCCTTAAGTCCTCATACCTCGAAAAGGCTTCCGATATCTCCTCCCTCCGGGCCAGGACCTTCTCGTAATCTTCCTTCCTTCTCTCCTGAGCGGATATCCTTTCGGAGACCTCCCTTATGTGCCCCTCGAGCCTCCTCTTCTCCTCGCCTATCCCCTCGTACCTTCTGCGCTTCTCCTCAAGCCCTTCCCTCATCCCCTCCAACCTCTCCGTTTCAAGCCCCAGCTCCTCCATCCTCCTGGTCAGGATCCTAAGTTCCGAGGAGACCTCCTGAAGCTGTCTTTCGTAGTCCTCCTTCTGGGCCAGTTCCTCCTCGAGCCCGCTGAGTTGAGCTTCAAGCTTCGCTATCTCCGTCTCCCTCTCCCTCAGATGTTTCTTGGCCAGCTCCTCGAGCTCCTCGTACCTGGAAAGCCCCAGTATCCTCGCTAAAAGTTCCTTCCTCTCCTTAGGGGTCTTCCGGGTGAACTCGTCGGCCCTTCCCTGGAGCACGAAGGCCGAATTTATGAAGGTCTCGTAATCCATCCTGAGTCTCTTTATTATCTCCTCCTGGGTGCGCCTGACCTGACTCGAGAGGGGCCTGTACCCCCCGCCCTTGGGGTCGAATATCTGGAACTCCAATGAGGAAAGCCCCCCCTTGCCCGTGCGCCTGTAGGTCCTGATGACCCTGTATAGGTTACCCTCAAGCTCAAATTCGAACGTGACCTGCATCTCCACCGCCCCGACCCTCAATATCTCCTCATAGGTGTTCCCCCTCGCCCTCCCCCAAAGGGCCCATGTTATCGCATCCAAGAGGGCGGACTTTCCGTGACCGTTCCTGCCGGAAAGGCATGCCACCCTGAACCCGGTGAAATCCAAGGCAGGAACGTTCTCTCCGTAGCTCATAAAGTTCCTAAGGTGAAGGCGAACGGGTACCATTATATCTTTCCAAAGGATGATCGCCCAATTTTATTCCAGCTCCTCTTCGAGCTTCAGGGCATACCTTATAAGTTCCTCCTCCAAAGGTTTCAGTTCGGGGTTGCTCTCTATGTACCGCTTCATAGCTTCCCTCAGATCTAACTCCTCTGAGATCTGCGCCCTGGGCCTCCTCTCCGGCCTATCCACCTGGGGGATTATGCCAGCTAATTTCCATATTCCTTTGTCCCTTAGTATCTTGTGTACCCTACCGAGGTCCACCAAGGTCTTCCCTTCCCTGACGCGATATATCACCCTCACCACGGCCCCCCCGAGCTCCCTTTCCTTCAGAGCGTCCACTATGGCGTCCGTGGGATCGGAGTCCCCCACATCAACATCCACGGTGACGAAGGACCTGGCGGGGACCTCTAAGAATTCGTAGTCCGCCCTCCACGGTCCGAAGGGCGATCCCCCTTCCTCCCTTTCGAGCCTCACCAGGCAGAATCCCTTAGCCTCCCCCTCCTCCCCAAAGTTTATCCTCTCCAAACTTCCGGGGTAGACCAGTGGAGGGCGCGCTCCACTGTTGAGGTCCTGATGTCTGTGCACATGGCCGAGGGCAACGTATGTGAAGGCCGGGTTCGCCAGTGCACTGGGGAGCAAAGAGGGGTCCCTGCCGACCACAGACGCCCTCTCCGAGCCGGAGAGCCCCGCCCCCCTGACCATGACGTGGGCCGCCAGGACCGAAGGGAGCTCCGCGTCCAGCTTCTCGGCGAACCCCTTTACAAGCCTGGCGTACACCTCCTCCATCCTCTCCACGAGCTCCTCGTCCGAGAGCTTCCTGTACTCCTCCCTCGTAAGCATCCAGCTCCTGGAGGGCCAGGGCATACCCACCACCTGCACCGGGCCCGCCTTCGTCCCGACCACCTCAAGCCTGGGCCTCGTGAAGACGTGGGTATTCTCGACCTCTAAGGTCCCGAAGATGTCTATGGAGGAGGCCCTGCCGAAAGTCCCCGGAGTATCGTGATTGCCGGCCACGAGGACCACCGGGATGCCTGCCCTGGAGAGCCTCCTTATCTGCCCTGCGAACTCCCTTTGGTACGTCGGGCTCGGGGACGAGCTGTGGTACGCATCCCCCGAGAACACTGCCAGGTCGACGTCCTCCTCTACGGCCCTGTCCACTAGGAAGGAGAGGCACCTCACGAAGTCCTCAACCCTGGTGTTTAAGCCTGTCTCGGGGTTGGGCCTCCCGTAGGTCTCGACGCCTATGTGTACATCCGCGAAGTGGACGAGCTTTATCACTCATCCCTCCGGCATGCAGGCTATCGCATCCACCTCGACCATTATGTCCAAAGGGAGCCTGGCCTGGACGGTAGTCCTCGCAGGATAGTTCCCCTCCCGGAAGAACTCCCTGTACACCTCGTTGGCCCTGGCGAAGTCGTCCATGTTCCTGAGGTACAGGGTCACCTTGACGACGTTCTCTAAGGACGAGCCAACATCCTCCAGTATAAGCTTCAGGTTCTCCAGGGTCCTCCTCAACTGTTCCTCCACGGTATTCCCCACCACCTTACCCGTGGCCGGGTCTATGGGACCCTGGCCGGAGACGAAGACGAGGCTTCCGTAGGCGACGGCCGGGGAATAGGGACCCTTGGCCTCCGGTCCCCTCGGACTCGAAAGGACCTTGCGCTCCATACATACCTCCCTTTCGGCCTAGGGGACTCTTCTACCTCTCCTCGAAGTCAAGTCCCCTTATGACGCCCTCCCGGATATCCATCTCGTCCTTGTTGCGGATCCGGATTATCTGCCCGTCCCTGAGGTCCACGACCCTGTCGGATGCCCCCAACATCTTGTGGTCGTGGGTGTTGGTCACGATCGTCACACCTTGCTCCTCGTTGAGCCTCTTGAGGAGCTCTATAATCTCCTGGCCCGTCTTGAGGTCCAGGTTCCCCGTGGGCTCGTCCGCGAGGATTATGTCGGGGTCGTTAGCTATGGCCCGAGCTATGGCGACCCTCTGTTGCTGCCCTCCGGAAAGCTCGAAAGGCTTGTGATGGACGCGGTCCCCCAGTCCCACAAGTTCTAGCTTGTGCCTGGCCTTCTCTTCGTACTCCTCCCTGTTCAGGCCCGCGAATATCATCGGAAGTGCCACGTTGTCCAGGGCCGTGAGCACGGGGAGGAGGTTGAAGGTCTGAAATATGTAACCTATGCTGTGGCATCTGAGGTACGCTATCTGCCTCTGGTTCAGGTCAGTGAGCCTCATGCCGTTTATGTACACCTCACCTCTGGTGGGCCTGTCCAAGGCACCTATCATGTTGAAGAGGGTAGTCTTGCCCGACCCGGAGGGGCCCATGATAGATACATATTCCCCCCTCCTGACCTCTAAGTTCACCCCCCTCAACGCGTCCACCGTGGTCTTTCCGAGGTGGTAGACCTTCCATACGTCCACTACCTTGATGATGTAGTCGTCCTCAGGCATGTCCATCCCCCCTTCTATATATGCCGAACTCCTGCAGTGCCTCCCACATAGCCATAAAGTTCTCGGGAGGGACGTCGGCCTGCACGTTGTGCACGGCAGTGAACACGAACCCCCCTCCCGGGGCTAAGGCCTCTATGTTGCGCCTCACATGCTCCCTGACCTCCTCTGGTCTTCCCCTCGGAAGGACCTCCTGGGTGTCGACCCCCCCACCCCAGAAGACGAGGAGGTCCCCGAAGTCCCTCTTGAGCTCCTCCGGCTTCATCCCTGAGGCCCTTATGTGCACAGGGTTGAGGATCCGGACCCCTACCTCCACGAGGTCCGGGATTATATCCCTCACGCTCCCACAGGAATGGAACATGAGGTGGACCCCTGGGGCTGCCCTGTGGATGGCATCTATCAACTCCTTGAGCCTTGGCTTGAACACCTCCCTGAAGAGTCTCGGGGAGACGAGCTGGGATGTCTGCGTTCCGTAGTCGTCCCCCTCCATGACCACATCCACAAGGTCCCCGAGCTCCCCCAATGCCATCTCCCAGAACTTCACCTTAAGCTCCAGGACCTTATCCAAGACGGCTTCGGCCATCCTCCTGTCCAACATAAGGTCGACCATGAACTGTTCGGGGCCTCTGAGCCTTCCTCCCATCTCGAGGAGCCCGGCACAGAGCCCCTTGAGCACGACCGCTTTCCCCTGGGAGCGGAACCTCTCGGCCCGTTCCCTAAGGCCCTCCACCCTCCACGTTCCGTCGGGCTCGGGCCATCTGTGGTTTTCGACGTCCCTCGGGGAGGATGCCGAGGACAGGGGATGCTCAACTATGGTGTAATATAGCCCCCCCTTTTCCATCCTCTGGAGCATCCCCCACTCGTCCCTGTAGAGCCGCGCGTCCCCCACGCCCCAGTTGTGGCTGGTCTTAGGATAGAGCCCCCTGGTGTCGACCTTGAGGAGTTCGAGCACGTCCTCCCCGGGGAGGGCCAACTGCTGTATGTGGTCGCAGATTTCAACCTCCTCCTTGGGAAGGCCGAGGTAGTTCCTAAGGTCGATGTAGGCCCTTACGGCTATCCCGGTGACGTGGGTTCCGCCGAGGTCGTAGGGGACCTTATCGGGCTCCTCGTGCGAGAGCGCTCTAAGTAACCTTTCCCTGGAGTTCACCTTGCCTCCTAAAGTACATCGTCCCTTAACGTGTCCGGCCTCCCGAGGGGATGGACCTTATCTCCCAAGAGCTCCTTAAGCACGTTGTCCTGGGGGTACGCGTGTCCCAGGTGTTGGCGGAAGGCCTCACCGTACGCCACCCCTATCTCCCTGCCCCTGTGGGCGCTCCATCTCTTCATCGACTCTACGTACTCGTCGACCCCGTGGTGCTTCAGAAGCCATTCCCTCTGGGATTCGTGGCACTTGAGCATCTCCTTCTTAATGTCTATGGTCTCGCTTATGTCAACTATGAAATGCACGGGGACCGGGTCCCCTAAGAAATCCCTGCCCTCGATCGGGTCCGTGTAGTAAAGGTAAGGTATGGAACTCATAGGGGGAGCAGGGTCCTCCGCGCCAGTGTCGTAGTGGGGCGTGGGGGCGAAGAAGCAGGCGTCCCTCACCAAGGAGCTGGTGTTCTCGTGGTCGCTCATGTAGTCCTGAGGGGAGGCGGTTATGACGATCTCGGGCTGGACCTTCCTCAGAAGCTCCGTAACCTTCTGCCTCGTGTGATGGTCGTTGAATATCCTGAAGTCCCCGAAATCCAGACAGGAATATTTGGCACCTATCATCGATGCTGACTTACTGGCCTCCCCCTTCCTTATCTCAGCAAGCTCCTCCGGGGGGATGTCCACGCTTCCCAGGTCACCGTTGGATATCGTGGCTATGTGGACCTCGTGCCCCTCCTTGGCCAGGAGCGCCAACGTCCCCGCGCAGAGGAACTCTACATCGTCGGGATGTGCGTGGACGGCGAGTATGCGCATGGTACCTCCTCAAACGGAGCGTTCTACTTTACTTCCCTCAGCTCATATTCCCTGCTTCCCATTCCCATCTTCTCGGCGTGCTCGAGCTGTATGTTCGGGTCTATCTGAGGGTACGCCCATTCCGATAAGGGCCTACCGGTCTCCTGCTCCACTAGGTCCAGTCCGGCCTGGTCCAGGGCTACGGGGTCCTTCGAGGCCAGTATCCCTACGTCCTGGAACAGGGGCTCGCCAGGGTCGTCGAAACAGTCACATCCCTTGGTCACGGAGGTAAGGAACAGGACGTACCCCGCCTTCCTCCCCTTCACCGCCCCGAAAGCATGCTCCACCATCCTCCTCTGCAGGACCTCACTCCCCTGGTCCCAGTTGAAGGTCACGGCACCGAACCTGCAGACGGCCAGGCACTCCCCGCAGCTTATGCACTTCCCCTCTTCTATGTGCGCTACCTTTCCCTTCATCTTTATGGCCTCCATGGGACACCACCTCGCGCATGTTCCGCATCCCCTGCACTTCTCCCGGTCCACCCGCGGGGGCATCCTGGAGTGCTGGGCGAGCTTCCCCTTACGCGAGGAGAATCCCATGCCCAGGTTCTTCAGCGTCCCCCCGAACCCTGTTAGGGGATGGCCGGTAAGGTGGGAGAGGACCATTATCGCCTGCACATCGGCCAGGACCCCGGCCACGGCCACCCTTTCGTAGAACTCACCGCCTATCTCCACCTCCATCTCGTCGTGTCCCAAGAGCCCGTCCGCCACTACGAAGGGCGCGCCGGCCTCCCTAAGGGAGAAGCCGTGCTCCTCGGCCAGGGTCATATGGTCCACCGCTTCCGAGCGCATCCCCCTGTACAGGGTGTTGGTGTCCGTGAGGAACGGCTTTCCACCCCTCTTCCTTACCCTCTCAACCACTGGCCGCACGTACCTGGCTGGGACGTGGGTCTTGTTCCCCTTCTCCCCTATGTGGACCTTTACGGCGACCAGGTCCCCCGGCTCTACGGGTTCACCAAGGCCAGCAGCGTCGAAGAGCCTTCCCACCTTGTCCTCTACCGACCCTGGTGGTTCTCCGGAGGTCACCCGAACGAAGTGTACCACGGCCATCGTCACCCCGCCAGCTTCTTTACGAGCTGGGCTGTCCTGCGTCCCTTCCTGCGGCACTCCTCCGCGACCTTTCCGTCCGGAGCCCCGACGGACACGGGACCGTAGTGGTCCCCCTGGGGGTCGCCCTGGACCACCATGCCGTGGATGAGAAGGGCGTCGACGATGTCGAGTATCGTGGTCTCGTTACCACCTCCCACCTGGGCCGAGGAGGCGAAGGCCCCTCCCACCTTGCCGTCTAACCTTCCGTGGTACTTCACGCTGTCGTCCAAAAGCTTCTTCAGTTCCGCGGCCATAGTGCCGTAATACGTGGGGGAGCCCATAACTATCCCGTCCGCCTCCAACAGGTCCTCAGGCTTGGTCTCCTCCGCACGCTTCACCTCCACCTCCACCCCCTCCTCCTTCACGCCCTCGGCAATGTACTTGGCCATATTCTCGGTGTTTCCGGTGCGGGAGTAGTAGATTATGAGCACCTTGGGCATAGGTACCTCCTTTTCATCCATCAGAATAGCTCCTTCGCTGTCAGCCTCACCCCCTCTACGAGGTCATCCACGTCCTCCTCGGAGAACTCCTCGTTGAAGGGCAACAATACCATTCTGTTCAAGATGTCCTCACACCTGGGACAGACCCCCTCTTCGTACCTTACCTGACGGACGCCGGGATAATCGAACGGATGGGAGGACGTTCCGAAGGTACGCTTGTCCCTCAGGGCCTCCTGGGAGAGGAATATCGGCTTGCCTATGTATCCTGCGTTCGCGGGTATCCCCTCCCGCCTTAGGAAGTCGGCGAACTTGGCCGCCGGGATCCCCTTGTCCTTATCTATGGTAAAGGCGTACTGCCAATACGAGCACTTGTTACCCTCGGCCACGGGCTGGGGCGTAACGCCTTCTATATCCCCTAACCTCTCGTTGAGCATCCCAGCTAGCTTCCTCCTGCGCTCCACGACTCCCCTGAGCTTCTTGAGCTGTGCCAGGCCCACGGCACCCTGAAGCTCGGTCATCCTGTAGTTCAGGCCCAGGAAGGGGTACACCCTCGGCCCCTCCTTGGATCTGTCCCAGCCCTTGTCCGTGAACATAGCTCCCCTCTTTGCGAGCTCCGGATCGTCGGTTATCGTTATCCCACCGTCGCCCGTGGATATGTGTTTGGACGCCTGAAGGCTGAAACAGCCTATGTGACCTATGGTCCCGCAGAGCCTTCCCTTGTACTCCGCAAGGTAGGCCTGGGCGCAGTCCTCTATGACTATAACGTTATGTCTGCGTGCTACCTCCATTATCTCGTCCATGCGGGCAGGGTTTCCGAAGAGGTGCACGACTATTATGGCCCTCGTCCGTTCGGTTAAGTTCGCCTCCACGCTCTCAGGGTCAAGGTTGTAATCCTCGCCCACATCGGCAAATACGGGGATGGCGTTCTGATAAACTATGGGGGCCACGGTGCCCATGTCGGTTATGGGGGAGGTTATTATCTCGTCCCCGGGGTCGGGGTTCACCATGGCCACGGCCGTGTGGATGGCAGCGGTGCCGGACGTGGACGCGCAGGCGTACTTCACCCCGAAGTACCTTGCGAACTCCTCCTCGAACTTACTCACCTTAGAGCCGGTGTACCTGAAGAGGGTCTGGCTCCTGAGGGCCTCGGCAAGTTCCCAAAGTTCCTCACCGTCGTAAAGCTTCCTCGAGGGGAAAGGCCGGGCGCGCACGGGGTGCTGTCGTGACATGGAACCTCCCTTATTACAATCTTTCTCTACGGATTTACAATATACAAACTCCGGACGTGATAGGCAAGCCTCCGTGGAAGCTCAAATTCCTCAGTCCTGAGCACCACGGCTTCCGAGGCCATGGAGCTCCGTAGCAAAAGGCCGTGGGCCAAAGCTCCCACGGCCTCGTAGGGGCAAACAGTACTCTACAGGTCCTCTAAAACTTTCTTCACCTCGTCCCACCTCACCCTGAGTCCGGGGAAGGCCCTGCCCTCGGCCAAGGCCCTCAGTAGCGCTCCGGGGTTATCTATGCCCATCTCGACCAGCTTCGCGACGGTCCTGGGACCCAGGCCCGGGAGCTTGAGAAGCTCGGCGATCCCATCGGACACGGACCTGAGGGCTTCGTCGTACTTGTGCATCCTGCCGGTCGTGAGGAACTCCTCTATCTTCCTGGCTATGGCCTTTCCTACCCCCGGGACGTCCTGGAGTTTCCCCTCGGCCGCCAGCTTACGAACGTCCTCCCCGAGCTCCTCCAAGGCCTCAGCCGCCCTGCGGTACGCCCTCACCTTGAACCGGTCCTCGCCCAAATACGCTAAGATGTCGGCCAAATGTTTGAAGATATTCGCAAGTTCCTCCTTTTCGTCCATCTGGGCTCCTCAAGAGAGCTTCGTCCTATGGCGCATGGGGTAGGGGGGAGCGTTGAGCCTCTGCACTCCCCTTACCCCCCGAACCTTCCTTATACGTGCCATGAGGTCCTCGAGCTCCTTTCTGTCGTGCACGTCCACCTCGAATATGTTCTCAGCCGTGCCCAAGGAGGCCTTCCCCGCGACACCCCTTATATTTATGTCCATCATACTTATCTGCTGTACGATGTCCTCTAAGAGGTGCTTGCGGTCGTCGGCCCTGACGAATATGCGGGCAAGGTACGTCCTCTCCGGGTCGGGCTCCCACTCCACGGGAAGCCACCTCCCGTCGTCCTTTACGAGCCTTTCGATGTTCGGACATTCGGCCCTGTGGACCGAGATCCCCCTACCCCTCGTGACGAAACCGAAGACCTCGTCCCCAGGAAGTGGGCAACAGCATGCGGCCGCCCTTATCATCACGTTGTTTATCCCCTTGAGCTTCAGCCCGGCCCCCTGAGGAGCTGGCCTGTCCTTAGTCCTCTGGAGCTTGGGCTCCGTGCCGGTGAGCTTGTGTACGACCTGACCCAGGGAAAGCTCCCCGCTTCCGAGCCCGGCGTGGAGATGTTCCAGGTCCCTGCGGCCGAGCGAGCGGGCGAGTTCCTCGAGTTCGTCCTCGTCCGGCCTGAGCCTATGGCGCTTCAGCTCCTTGGCCAGAAGTTCCTCACCGAGCCTGACGCTGTCCTCGTAGGCCTCCGCCTTCAGCCACCTTTTTATCCTGCTCTTCGCCTTGGAGGTGGCCACGAACTGTAACCAGTCCCTGTGAGGCTTCTGGTTCGGGGAGGTCAGGATCTCTACCATATCCCCGCTTTGAAGCTGGGTGCTTATGGGGACGAGACGACCGTTCACCTTAGCTGCGTAGCAGTGAAGGCCTATGTCAGTGTGGACGCTGAAGGCAAAGTCCAGGGCGGTCGCCCCCTTGGGGAGGGCCTTTATCTCCCCCTTAGGGGTGAAGACGAATATCTCGTTTTGGTAAAGCTCTATCTTTAAGTCCTCCATAAACTCCTTCGGATCCCTCGCGTCCTTCTGCCTCTCTAACACCTCCCTTATCCACCTTATGTGCTTTTCCAACTGTTCGTCCTCCCCTACCTTCCCCTCTTTGTACCTCCAGTGGGCGGCTATACCCATCTCGGCCACCCTGTGCATCTCCGGGGTCCTTATCTGCACCTCCAAAATCTGGCCCCCGGGGACGACCACGGTCGTGTGGAGGGATTGGTACCCGTTCGGCTTGGGATGGGCTATGTAGTCCTTTATCCTCCCTTCCACATGGGAGAAGAGCCTGTGGACCACCCCCAAGGCGGTGTAGCAGTCCCCGACGGTTGGGACTATCATCCTTATCCCCATAAGGTCGTATATCTCTTCGAAGCTCTTACCCCCTTCCACCATCTTTTGGAATATGCTGTAGAAGTGTTTAGCCCTTCCAGTTATCTCGGCCTCTATCCCCTCCCCCTCCAAGGCTTCCCTGAGGGGAACCTTTATTTCTTCGAGGCGGCGTTCCCTTTCGGACCTCTTCATGGCCACCTTGCGCTCTATTTCCCGATATTCTTGAGGATGGAGCACCTTGAAGCTCAGATCCTCGAGCTCGTTCTTCAGCATGTACATCCCAAATCTATGGGCCATAGGAACGTAGACCTGTAAGGTTTCCAGTGCCTTGTAACGTTGGGTCTCAGGAGGAAGGGATGAGATGGTGCGCATGTTGTGGAGGCGGTCGGCGAACTTTATGAGCACTACCCTCAGGTCCTTCGCCATGGAGAGGAGGAACTTCCTGAAGTAGTCCGCCTGCTTGGCCTCGGGGTGTTTCCCGCCAGCCCTCTCCTCCCTCTTCCTTTCGTTCTGAGCTATCCTCGTGACGCCGTCTACAAGTTCAGCGACCCTCTCCCCGAACTCCTTCCTGATCCGACCGAGCCTCACATCCGTGTCCTCCACCACATCGTGCAGGAGTCCCGCTGCCACGGTCTCAGGATCCATCTGGAGCTCGGCAAGTATGTGCGCAACCTCCACACAGTGGCTCACGAAGGGCTCCCCGGACATGCGTATCTGCCCTATGTGGGCTTCCTTGCTTAAGGCAAAGGCCTTCTCCACAAGTTCTATCCCCTCCGGAGGATAGTGAGGTCTTAGCAACTCCAGAAGTTCTGCGAACCTTCTCTTTACCCTTTCCATACCGAAACCACCTCGCATAGGGCCTTCCCCCGGAGGAAAGTGATCTCCACCCTTTCCCCCGGCCTGAGCTCGTTTACATCCTTCACCACCTTGCCCTCGGGAAGCTTCCTTACGACGCTGAACCCCCTCTCCACGGCCCTCATGGGACCTAAGGCTTCGAGCCTCCCCAAGAGGTAGGTCAGCCTGCCGTACCTTAGCTCCATATCGTGGCCTATGGCCTTGGAGAGCCTCCTGCGAAGCTCGTCCACATCACGGCAACATCCTAAGACCCTGTCCGAGACCTGCCTGAGGGCGTAGGAGCCCTTCAGGGCCGCGAGCTTCCCTTCGACATCCCTCATGAACCCTCCCATGGACTCCCTGAGCCTGGCCTTCAGGGAGCGGACCTTCTCCGAGAGCTCCGCCCTGTCCGGCACCGCCATCTCGGCCGCGGCGGAAGGCGTAGGGGCCCTCCTGTCGGCGGCCAGGTCCGTAAGGGTTAGGTCGATTTCGTGCCCGACAGCGGATATGACCGGGATTCTGGA
>DTYS01000268.1 GCA_012961755.1 Candidatus Latescibacterota bacterium | reverse complement strand
TCCGTATTTTTAAAGGCTGAACGTCCGAAGGGTCGTACAGGTTTGGTCCTTACGGACCTCGTGTCATGTCGCTTCCCTGCCCGTGCCATATCGAAACCATAAGGAGGAAAGATGGCCTCGTGCAAGGTAACGGCGAGGGTGCTCAGGGACGCCCACGTCTCCTTGGAGCTCAACCAGGCCGTGCTCAAGGCGGGATGGAAGTACGACGACTACCGGAGGCACGAGCCGTGGCGGACGCACATGATCTCCTTCACATCCGTGCTCTACCATCCTGGAGACGGGAAGGTGTATTGTGGGCTGACATCGTTCTCAGGAAAGATATTCTACAGGTTCGATCCGGAGACCAAGAAGTTCGAGGACCTTCACTTCGAGAGGATAGGTGACATCTACGATGCCAAGATCCACCGCTCCTTGGAGCTCGACGACGACGGGACCATAGTCGGGGCCACGGCCTACCTCATAGACTTCGCCGACCACCCCGACGCCCCCGGCGGGAAGGTGTTCAGGTACGACCCTAAGACCGACGAGCTGAAGGTGATAGGTGTTCCCGTGCCACACGATGGGATACAGACAATAGCCCTGGACAGGAGGAGGCAGATAGTCTACGGGAACTGCTACCCCTTGGGACACAAGTTCCAGTTCGACCTGAGGACCAAGGAGACCAAGCCCTTCAAGTGGATAAATGCTCATAAAGTCAGGTGCGACGACGAGGGCAGCTTCTGGGGCCTCACCGACCCGGACGAGGACGGTGCCCCCTGGCCCTACATAACCGATGAGCAGGCCAAGATAATGCAGACTTTATGGAACATAAGGTCTAAGCTCCCCAAGCTCTACAGGTACAACCCGGAGGAAGGGTTCGTAGTGTTCCCCCAGGGCTTCCCCCCCTTCAGCGGCAAGCCCCAGTCGATAGCCAACATGGTGGACGGGGACGATGGATACGTGTACTTCGGCACGAACTTCGGGGCCCTATACCGGGCGGACAAGAGGACCGGGGAGCTGGAGTACTTAGGGCTTCCTAACGTAGGAGGGAGGTTAGAGGGAATGGCCTTCGGGAAGGACGGGTTGCTCTACCTCGGAGGGGGATCCTTTTACCAGACCAGGCTCTCCGTATACGACAGGGAGAGCGGCAAGTTCACGGACCTCGGACCGATATACGACCCGGAGAAGGGGGAAAGCTGTATAATAGTTCATGACCTGACGGTTACGGACGACGGCGTGGTATACGTGGGGGAGACCGACAACGCCGAGCGCTCGGGATACCTCTGGGAATGCGAAGTGAAGCTGTAAGGGAGGAGATATGTGGCACCTCGTCCTTACCTCTCTGTTAACCCTCCGAACGTTCGCAGGGGACATGGCTGAGGTCACCCGCCACACCGACCTCGGGGTGGTCTACATGGAACAGAACAACTTCGCCGCCGCGGCCCAGGAGTTCGAAGAGGCGCTGAAGATACATCAGAACTATGTCATAGGTCACATCAACCTGGGCATAGCGTATATGCAGATGAGCAAGTACGACGACGCCGTGAGGGAACTTAAGGAGGCCCTCTCCCTGGATCCTGACAACCCTCATGCTCACTATACCTTGGGTCTTATATATAAAATTAGGGGCCAATACCCCCAAGCCAAGGCTGAGTTCGAAACGGTGCTCAACAAGGACCCCGAGGACCCCTATGTGTGGCACAACCTGGGGATAGTGCTCTCTAAGCTCAAGGACCACGAGGCCGCGGTAAAGGCCTACGAGCAGGTCTTGAGGCTCGACCCCAACAACGTATCCGCCCATTACAACCTAGCAACTGAACTCAGGAGGCTCGGAAGGTACGAAGAGGCCGAAGGGCACATGAAGAGGTTCAGGAAGCTCAGGGCCCTCGGGCTCAAGCCCACCGCTGGAGTGAGGTACTTGGAGCAAGGCAAGTACGCCGAGGCCCTCCCCGACCCCTCGCTCTTGAAGCCTCCTCCGGACGAGAGGTATCCCGTAAAGTTCGTGGATGTGACCGAAGAGGCCGGAGTTCCCTCCTTCCCGCTTCCCGGAAGGGTCCAAGTAATCGAGTCGCTCGGAGGGAACGCATGCTGGGGTGACTACGACGGCGACGGGGACCTGGACATGTACATCGTCCGATGTGGTGCCAACGTCCTGCTCAGGAACGATGGGGGTAGGTTCGTGGACGTCACCCTGAAGGCAGGAGTGGGGGACGAAGGGCTGGGTATGGACGCCGTGTGGGGCGACTACGACAACGACGGTGACCTGGACCTATATGTGGCCAACTTCGGAACCAACGTGCTTTACCGCAACAACGGCGACGGAACCTTCACGGATGTTACGAAGGAGGCAGGGGTGGGGGACCCACGCTGGAGCGTGGCCTGCGCCTTTGCCGACGTCGACCACGACGGGGACCTGGACATATTCGTGGTGAACTACTTGAACCTAAGGCACGCGAAGGGCCTTCTTGGAGAAAGGAATACATTGTACAGAAACAACTTCAATGGAACCTTCACAGATATAACCCTGGAGGCAGGCCTCGGGGAGACACACCGTAGCAGGGGGGTCGTCTTCACGGATTACGACAACGACAGGGATGTAGACTTCATCGTCCTGAACGACGGAGGACCGGACCAGCTCTTCAGCAACAACAGGGACGGGACGTTCACCGACAGGGCCGAGGAGGCCGGCGTCGCTTCCCCGGGGAGGAGCTTCTCGGCGGCGATCTCCGACTACGACAGGGACAGGTTCATGGACATGGTCGTAGGTAGCACGGGGGAACCTCCTGTCCTATATCGCTACCTAGGGGACGGAAGGTACATACCGGTCTCCCTCCCCTGGCCGGAAGGCTTCTCCGCCGAAGTTGTCTCGGCCTTGGACTACGACAACGACGGCGACATGGACATCTTGGCCGTATCCTGCGATGGAAGGCCCCTGCTCCTCAGGAACAGGATGGGTAAGAACTTCGAGGTGGACGAGGAAGCCTTCCCGAAGGTTTCCGTTCCCGGCGTTAAGAAGGTCCTCGTGGGGGACTACGACCTGGACGGGGACCAGGACATAGCCTTAATTTCCTACGGAGGGGGGGTGAGGCTCTTCAGGAACGAAGGGGGAAACGAAAACTCCTGGCTCAGTGTACACCTCGTGGGCAGGGGATGCAACCGACAGGGTATAGGCACTAAGCTCGAGGTCAAGACGGGGTCGCTCTGGCAGAAGAAGGAGGCGAGGGGGGACTCCTGGAGCCCCGGAGGGGTGCTGAGCTTCGGGCTCGGGAGGAACTCGAAGGTGGACCTCCTCAGGGCCCTCTGGCCGGACGGCGTGAGGCAGACCGAGATGGAGGTCCCAGCCCGGAGGGATACGAACCTCGTGGAGATAGATAGGAAGGGTACGTCCTGTCCCATACTCTACGTAAACGACGGGAAGGAAATACACTACGTCACGGACTTCAACGGCGCAGGTGACTCGGGATACCTGATAAGGCCCGGAGTTTACGCCCTACCTGATCCGGACGAATATGTCCCGATACCCAGGAAACTTCTGAGGCCCATCGGAGGAATCTACGACCTGAGGGTGGCGAACCAGCTTGAGGAGGTCATACTCTTGGACCAGGTTAAGCTTCTGGCCGTGGACCATCCTCCGGGATGGGATGTCTATCCCAACGAGAGGTTCGTAAGCGCTCCCCCGTACCCTAAGTTCAGGCTTTACTTCGTACACGACCCAGTGTATCCCAGGAAAGCGGTGGACTACATGGGGAAGGACGTCACCGACCTCGTGATGCACAGGGACAGGCTCTACCCGGATGTACCCCTGGAAAGGTTCCAGGGTTATGCGAAGGTCCACACCCTGACCCTGGACTTCGGGGACCTCTCGGGCGCGGGAAGGATACTCCTCGTCGCCTACGGATGGCTGGAGTACATGCCCTCCACAGCTAACCTGGCGGCGTGGCAGGCCGGGATAAGTCCCATGCCCCCGAGGCTCGAGGTCCCCGATGGGAGGGGGGGATGGAAGGTCGTGACGGAGGACATGGGAGCCCCTGCGGGGGAGCCGAAGCCTATGGTATTGGACCTTACGGGAAAGCTCCCCCTTCAGGACGTCCGCCTCCGCATAACGACGAACTATCAAATCTATCGGGACCAAATTCTTGTGGATACCACCTCCTCCGAACCTCCCAACCGAATTCGGGAGCTCCCCCTCGAGGAGGCCGTTCTGAGGTGGCTCGGGTACCCTTACGACTATTCCCCGGACGGAAGGAAGCCCAAGGTATACGACTACCGAAGGGTCCTCTTAACTCCGAGGTATAACTGGAGGGACATAACAGGGTACTATACCAGATACGGGGACGTGAAGGAGCTCCTGAAGGACGTGGACGACATGTTCGTGATAATGAGACACGGCGACGAGGTGGCCCTGAAGTTCGGGGTCCTCCCGGTCCCCGAGGGATGGGAGAGGAGCTTCGTATTCTACGCGAACGGCTTCGGAAAGAGCACTGACCTCTGGTCCGCCTACACCTCGACGGTGGACCCCCTCCCCTTCCACGGGATGAGCACTTACCCTTATCCCGAGGGGGAATCCTACCCCGACGACCCGGAACACGGGGAGTACTTGGAGCGCTTCAACACACGCCTCATCGTATGGAAGGGGGAATAGGCTTAAGGCCCGACGAGAGGGCCGTGATATTGGGGATAGGGAACGAGCTTAGGAGGGACGACGGCCTCGGCGTCGTCCTAGCCAGGAGGTTGAAGGACGAGCTCCCCTTCCCCATCCTGGAAGGGGGAAACGCGCCCGAAAACCTTTTAGGGGAGATTTTGGACCTCGGACCGGACGTCGTCGTGATCGTGGACGCCGTGGACTTCGGGGGAAGACCTGGCGAGATAAGGAAGATAGAAAGGGAGGAGATGGAGGGCCTCGGGTTCTCAACGCATGGGCCCTCCGTCCTGCCCCTCGTAGATTTTTTGGAAGGGGAGGGTATAAGGACTATAATCTTAGGTGTCCAGCCCGAGGACATAAGGTTCGGGACGGGGCTGAGCCCTGAGGTGCAGGAGGCGATATCTGATCTGGAGGAGATGCTGAGGTCCTTATAAGTTCCTTGACATGATGAAGGTAAATTGCTATCTTCCGGACTTAAAGTTCAAGTCGAACCGAGAAGCAAGGAAGGAAATATGGGGGAGGTTAAGGAACCTTATACGGCCCGGGAGTTGGAGGAGAGGGTGAAGGTCTTAGAGACCACCGTGGCGGAGCTGACCCGCATCCTCGTGAAGGTGGTGAGGGGCTTCGCGGTATACGGGAGCGACGAAGAGCTATGGGAGTGGTGGAGAAACAGGGTCAACCTTTAGGAGGCCGGGGTATACACCCCGGCCTCACATTTAGGGGGTGAATATGGATAAGGCTAAAGTGGCCATATTGGGGACAGGAAGGGGCATGAGCTTCGCGAGGAACTATAACCTCCAGAAGGACGCGGAGGTGGTAGCCATCTGCGATATCAGGGAGCCGAGGCTTGCGATGGCGGCCCGGACCTTCGAGGAGGAGTTCGGGATGGAACTGAGGACCTACACGAACTACGACGAGATGTTGCACAGGGAGAGGCCCGATATAGTCGTGGTGGCGAACGAGGGGACCCGACATCCTCCCTTCGTGGTTAAGGCCTTGGAGGCGGGCTGTGCCGTGCAGTCCGAGGTGCCCATGAGCTATTCCATAAGGGGGATTCTGGACATACTGGACGCTGTGGAACGTACGGGGAAGCCTTACATGTTGGCGGAGAACTGTCAGTACTTCGGATATATGCGGGTGTGGAAGAGCTACTTGAAGGAAGGTCGTCTCGGCGAGGTAGTGTACGCCGAGGCCGAGTACATCCACGACTGCAGGAACCTACACTATATGGACGACGAAGGGAACTACTATTCATATGGGCAAGCGAAGGCTGCGGGGTTCAGAGGGCTGCAGAGGACTTGGAGGAGCGGCATATATTCCATCCAGTACATAACCCACAGCCTCGGGCCCCTGCTCTGGCTCGTAGATGACAGGGTCGAGGTGATAAGCTGCCTCTCCACGGGCTCCAGGACCGAGCCCGAGGAGGGAAATTCGGACGTGGATGTAGCTATAATGAAGACGGAGCGCAAGAGGGTGGTGATGAAGGTCGCCTGCGGGCATTCCGTGGCCCATCCGACGACGCTGTGGTACACGCTCTACGGAACCAAGGGCTCCGTGGAGACCCCCCGCGGCAGGGCGGA
>DTYS01000267.1 GCA_012961755.1 Candidatus Latescibacterota bacterium | reverse complement strand
CCGCCCCCACGCCCGCCCCCCCGGCAAGCTCGACGGCCTCCGGGTCCGCTATCACGACCACTGCATCCTCGGCTCCCTGCCTCAAAAGCTCCGAAAGTAGCGCTGTCCCGTCGCCCGGGGACCCCCCACCCACGTTGTCCGCCACGTCCACAAGGACCACCGGCCACCTCCTCGAACTTACGGCTTCCCTCACCGCCTCCTCCACCGGAACGTTGTGCGCCACGAACTCCCGCCTCCTCTCCCACGCGAGCCTGGATATCTCCTCCGCCGTCTCCTCCGCCCTCGTTCGGTCCCCGTCGGTGTAGACCACGACTCCCATGCCTGCGAACGGCACGTCGGAGAACGGGAACCCTCCGGACACCGTAACGAGGACCGACGGGTCCTCCGACTCCGTCCTATGCGCCACCTCCATAAGTTCCGACATGGGAGGCTCAGCTGTGACCATCCTCTGGACCGAGGGGAGTATGGGGGGCTTCCTAAGGGCCGAGACGGGCACAAATTCCCCCCTCACCACCTGCACGATCCTCAAAAGGGCCTCCCTTCCCCTCTCCTTCATGTCCGTGTGGGGGTAGGTGTCGTATCCCACGAGGAGGTCCGCGGACGAGGTCATGCGGGAGCTTATGTTAGCGTGAAAGTCCAAGGTCGCTGCCACGGGGACTCCGAGCATCCCCTTCACCTCCTCCAGGATCGCTCCTTCGACGTCGTCCTCCCCCTCGGCGACCATGGCCCCGTGCAAGCTCAGGAGGACCCCATCCACCTCCAGCCCCTTCAGCCTTCCCAAGAGTTCCTCCCTTATGGCCTCGTACGCTCCCCTCTCGACGAGCCCCGAGGGCGTGGCAGAAGCATAGAACGTGGGCACAAGTTCCACGTCCTCCTCTTCGGCCGCCTCCATCATCCCACCTACCTCGGTGTTCGTCCCCCCGAAGTACTTCAGGACCTCCTCCCCCACGAGCCACCTACCGAAGTCCTCCAACTTGGTCGCATACGGCGCGAAGGTGTGGGTCTCGTGGGAGAAGCCTCCCAACGCAAGGCGCATGTCACCTCCTAAGTTCCGAAAGGGCGTCCTCTACCGCCCAGAGGACCTCGGCCATCCTGCTCTCCTTGGCCGCCGGTCCCATGTGCCCTACCCTGAACACCTTCCCCTCGTACTTCCCTATCCCCCCTGCGAGCCTTATCCTGTGCTTCCTCTCTACGTGCTCCACTATCCTCTCGGGAGGTATCCCCTCGGGGGGGATTATGGAAGTGACGGTGGGGGAGGCCCATTCGTCAGGGACGAACGTCCCGAGTCCGAGCCTCCTGATCCCCTCCCTCAGTAGGGCGGACGCCCTCCTGTGCCTCTCCCAGGTAGCCTCTATCCCCTCCTCTAATATCATCTCCAGGCTCTTCTTGAGGGCCTTAAAGGCCGGGACCGCCATGGTGATGGGGAAGGGATGCCAGTCTTCCCACCTCTTTGCGTAGTCCCTCCATACGTTCAAGTTGAGGTACCACCCCGGAACGTTCCCCTCCGATATCACCCTCCACGCCCTTTCGGATACCGAGACCAGCCCGAGCCCCGGCGGGGCCCCGAGGCACTTTTGCGAGCCTGTGGCACACAGATCTATCCCCCATTCGTCCGTCCTCAGCTCCGCTCCCCCCAAGGTGGATACAGCGTCCACCATGAAGAGGACGTCGTGCCTCCTGCAGACCTCCCCTATCTCCTTTATGGGGTTCAGCACGCTCGTCATGGTCTCGCAGTGCACCACGGCCACCATGCCTATCCCCGGGTCCCTCCTCAGGGCTTCGTCCACAGCCTCGGGCGGGATGGGTCCATCGTCGGGGAGGCGGAGGGCCTCGACCGCCGGCATGTACGACCCGGCCACGGAGAGGAGCCTCTCCCCGAAGCCGCCGTTGACCACGACCAACGGCCTCGCCCCTCCTATCGAGCTCCCTATCGCCGCCTCTATGGCCGCGGTCCCACTCCCGACTATAACGAAGAGGTCGTTCCGCGTGAGGAAGACCTCCTTGGCCATCTCCACGGTCTCCCAGTGGAGCTTCGCCCATCCCTGTCCGTAGTGCGCCTCCATGGGCCTGGCCATCTCTAAGAGCACTTCCTCGTCCACGTCCACCGGTCCCGGAACCATGAGCTTAGTCCTCATCCCTAACAGCCTCCAGTCCTTTCTCCATGGCCTCTAAGATCCTATCTATGTCCTCCTCCGTGTGGGAGTACGTGACCCCGTGGTGGAAGAGGTAGGACGGTTTCATAAGCACCCCCTCCCTCAGCACCCTTCCCTGGAACCTCCTGTACGCCCACTCGTCCGAGAAGGCCGCGCTCCTGTAGTCCACTACCTCCTCGTCCGTGAAGTAGACCTGGAACTGTCCTCCGATGCCCTGGAGCCTGGCCTTCACTCCGAGCTTATCCGCGAGCCTTCCGAACCCTTCCACGAGCCTCTCCGTCAGCTCCCGAAGCCTCCTCTGGACCCCGCCGTCCCTGAGCTTCTCTAAGCATACGGATGCGGCGGCGAGGGCCACATGATGGGCGTTGTAGGTGCCGGCATAGAGCACCCTCCCGTGCGCGGGATGGGTGACCTCCATAAGGTCCCTCCTCCCGACCACTGCCGCCAAAGGGTACCCGTTGGCTATGGCCTTGGCCAACACGGTAAGGTCCGGGACGACCCCGTAAAGTTCTTGCGCCCCTCCGGGCGCTAACCTGAACCCGGTTATGACCTCGTCGAATATGAGCACGACGTCGTGCTTATGTGTCACCTCCCTTACAGCCTCCAAGTACCCGTCCTTGGGAGGTATGCAACCTGAGTTGAACACCACGGGTTCTACGATGACCGCCGCCACGTCGTCCCCGTGGAGGGAGAGCGCCCTATCCAACGCTTCGGGGTCGTTGAAAGGCACCGGGACCACCCAGTCCTCCACGTCCCTCCTCAGACCTCCCGACGCCCTCACCGGGAGGGGGGAGTTCGGAGGGCCAGCGAGCTTAGGGTCCGGGTGCACGCTCACCAGGAAGTCGTCGTACCAGCCGTGGTACGCCCCCTCGGCCTTCACTATCTTCCCCCTCCCCGTGTGCTCCCTCGCTATCATGACGGCCTTCATCATGGCCTCAGTGCCCGTGTTGGCGAACCTCACCCTCTCGGCCGAGGGGACCATCTCCTTGACCAACCTCGCCACCTTGAGGCCCAGCTCACCCTCGAGCCCGACGGAAAGCCCGTACTCCAAAACCTCCCCTACAGCCTCCGATATGTCGGGGTCGCCGTGCCCCAATATGCACGCCCCGTTGGATACCACGCAATCTATGTACTCGTTCCCGTCTACATCCCAAACCCTGCTCCCCTTGGCCCTTTCGTAGTAGACCGGGGAGCGGAAGTTGGAGTGCACGCCGCCGGGCACCACATCCCCGTATTCCTCGAGCAACCTCAGGGACCTTTTCCTCATCATCCCTCCTCGTACAGCTCGGGTATCTCCCAGGACGAGAACTCCACTAAGAACTCCGCTACCCTCCGGGCGGCCAACTCCAGGAACTTCCTCCCCTTCTCGGCCGTAGCCACGGTCGGGTCCCCGACCTCCCCGGTCTTCGAGAAGTCCCTCACGTGGAACCCTAAGTAGGCAGGGGAGGGCACGTACCACCCGAGCCCGAAGTTCCGGGTCCTCCACCTGGGCACGAATCTGTGCTGCTTCTCCCTCCTCACCGATTCGGGCTCGAGGTACAGCATACAAGAAGTTTCCAGCTCCCCTGCGTGGGATATCCCCCCCGGCCCGGAATCCCTGAGCCTCCTGACCTCCTCCTCCAAGTTGAGCTCCCAGTACGTCACCAACGCCACCAGTACTCCCTCCCCAAGCTCGTCCCTGAGCTGGTCCACAGCGACCTTGAGCGGGCTGGAGTTTCCGCCGTGTCCGTTGAGGAATAGTATCCTCCTGAATCCGTGGCGCGCTAAGCACCTACCCACGTCCTTCACAACCTTCACGAACAGCTCCCTGTCCAAAGAGAGCGTGCCAGGGAACTCCATGTGGTGGTGGGAGCATCCGAGCCACAATGTCGGGGAGATGACCACCCTCGCCTTCTCGGAGGCGAGCTTGGCCGCCTCGTGGGCTATATAGGTGACTATGCGTGAGTCGGTTATGAGCGGAAGATGCCTCCCGTGCTGTTCGAACGAACCCACAGGAACCACCGCCACTGCCCCTTCCCCTACCACCTCTCTGACCTCTTCGTGCGTCATCCCTTCCAGGAGGAACTTCTCCATCTCCCCTCCTTCGCTATCCTCACCTCGGTGGGCCTCGGCCTCACCGGTATGTCCTTGACTATCTCCTCTAAGTGTTCCCTTATCTCCTTGAGGACATCGGGCAACGGTATGCATTCTAAGACTATCCTTATCCCCCTCTCCCCCGGCTCCTCCCTGAAGTGTATCCCGTAAACTATCCCAAGCCTCCTAAGCACGGGCTCTATGGCGGACTCTATCCTGTTCATGTTCTCCGTGGGAAGTTTCTCGCAATCGGTGATGAAGTGTGTGTGTATCCACATCTCTTTGACGTCCAGAATCCTCATATTCACCCTTCCAGAAGTCTCAAGGCGAGGGCCCTGAGTTCCTCGTAGATAGCCGCAGCCCTCCTCCAAGGGAAGGAGTCCCCGGTGACGAAAGTCCAGGACTCCCCTATTCCCACGTACTTCCCCCTGAATAGGGTTGATGAGATGAGGTCCGGGCCGACCGCCGCTATAAGCTCCTCGAAGATCTCCCCGTCGCACACAGCTGCGGTGTCATAAGCGAGGTTCAGCTTCCTGAGCTTCGGGAGGGCGAGCTCCAGCGTCCAGGGGTTAAAGCACCTCGCACAGTGTGCGAGGACGAGCCGAGCCCTCGGGAAGTTCTGGGAGTACCACGAAAGTTCCTCCAAGTTCTCCGGGTCGGCAGCAGCCCTGGACTTGGACAGGTGCAGGAGGACCACCATCAGGCTGTAGCTTCCCGGGGGCCTTTCATGAGCTACGTCGTATCTGTTCGCCGATGTGGTATCGTACGCTGGGTCAGGGAAGTGGGTCACGAGGTACCTGACGCTCCTGCCTGGAACGAGGGTCCTGTAGACGTCGTCGAGGTCCTTGGCCGATAGGTCCACATACCCCATGAGCCCCTCCGTACCAGGGCCACTCAGGTTCCCGGAGTGCTGGATATGGGAGTGGAAGTCGAAGACCTTCTCGGGGAGCCAATCCGCAAGTTCCCTCTCCCAGATCCTCCTGTCAAGTTCGTTCAGCTCGATCTCCATCCGAGTCTCCCCAGCCGTCCGGCCAAGCAGGAGGCGAGCACGGCCTTGGCCAGGTCCCCCGGGATGAAGGGGAGAAGCCCGAGCCAGAGCAATTCTGAAACATGGCGGGGGACGTGGGCTATGTACCTGAAGTAGAACCAGAGGTAGGTGAGCCCCGTAAGGTATATGAGTCCGAGGCCCAAGAGCATGGAAAGCGACCTCCTCATAAACCCTTTTCCCTCGAGCCTTCCCACGAGCCACGCGGCCGCGGGGAACCCTGCGAGGTAGCCGAACGTGGGGGAAAGGACTACACCCGGCCCTCCCCCCGATGTCGATAGCGGGAGTCCGACGAATATGAGCCCCAAGTACGCGCCCTGGCTCAGGGCACCGAGCCGGGGCCCCAAGATCGCACCCGAAAGGAGCACGAAGAAGACCTGGAGGGTGAAAGGCACTGGCCAAAGCGGGACCCTGATCCACGCCCCCAAGGCCGTAAGCCCGGCCATGATCCCAGTATAAGCCACCTTCCTCCCTACCAGCTTCTCACCCATTCCAACAGCCCTTCGAGCTCCCTCCTTATATAGGAGAGCAGGTCTGAGGGGGCCATAAGCTCCTCGAGGGGCCTTTCCAAAAGTTCCCTGAGGAACTCGTGGTCCCTCAGGAGCCTCCTCGCCTCATTTATGGTGTGCCCCTCATCGTAGAGGAGCCTCCTGATGACCAGGGCGGTCTTCAGGTCCCTCTCCCTGTACGCCCTGTTCCCGGCCCTGTTCTTCTTGGGTCGGAGGACGGGGAATTCCTGCTCCCAGTACCTTAGGGTGGATTGCCTCACCCCCAGAAGTTCCGCCACCTCGCTTATCGAGTAATATACCTTGCCCACTTATCGACCTCAGGAACTACGCCCAACCCCAGACCTCGGGCTTGGGCTGGCGGAGCATGAGGTCCTCCAAGGCCCTCCTGGGGTCGTAACCCTCGAAGAGCACCTGGTGGACCTTCTCAGTTATCGGCATCTCCACCCCGTGCCTGAGGGCGAGCTTTCTGGCGGCCCCTGCCGTCCTCACCCCCTCGGCCACCATGATCATCTCGCCCAGGACTTCCTTAAGGCCCCTCCCCCTCCCTACCTGCTCGCCCACGTACCTGTTCCTGCTGTGCTGGCTTATACAGGTCGTTATCAGGTCCCCGGCCCCGGAAAGTCCCGCGAAGGTCTCGGGCCTGGCTCCCATGACCACCCCGAGCCTCGTTATCTCCGCAAGGCCCCTGGCCATGAGGGCTCCCTTGGCGTTGTCCCCGAGCCCGAGCCCGTCGCATATCCCCACAGCTATCGCTATCACGTTCTTGAGAGCGCCTCCGAGCTCCACCCCGACGACGTCGTCGCTGGTGTACACCCTGAAGTTGGGGGAGAAGAAAGCTTCCTGGACCGTCCTCGCTGTGTCAACCGACGCCGATGCGGTTACGACGGAAGTCGGCATGCCCCTCCCAACCTCCTCAGCATGGCTCGGGCCCGAAAGCACCGCCAACCTCCCCGAGGAGAGGCCTGGGAGCTCCTCCAGCAGCACCTCCGACATCCTCTTAAGGCTCCCCTCCTCTATCCCCTTGGCCACGCTGACCACAAGCTTCCCCTCCCCTCCGTCCACCTCCTTCACCGTCCTCGCCACCGGACGCACGTACTGTGAAGGGACGGCGAAAACCCACATATCGGCCTCTGGGACGACCTCCGACATCTCCCAGGATATCTCTACCTCCTCAGGTATCGTCACCCCGGGAAGGAAGACCCTGTTCTCCCTGGTCCTCCTGACCTCCTGGGCTAAGTCCTTCTCCCTCTGCCAGAGGGAGACCTCGTGCCCCCTTCCTGCCAGGAGCACGCTCAGGGCTGTCCCCCAACCCCCTGCCCCTATCACCGCTATCCTCATCCCTTCCCCCCGAACCTGTGCTCCTCGCCCCTCAGGAGCCTCCTTATGTTGGGAGCGTGTCTTAGCACCACGAGCCCGCACACCACCGCCGAGACCACCAGGACCTCGTCGGGAACCGGGGCACCAAAGCTCCTTTGAGCTACGAGGCTTAAAGGGAAGGCCACGGCCGC
>DTYS01000266.1 GCA_012961755.1 Candidatus Latescibacterota bacterium | reverse complement strand
TCCCCTGGGCAATATATCAAACTTCGGGATACCTGTCAAGCGGGAGAACCCCTTGACAGGACGAGGGAAATTTAGTAAATTACGCATTGCGTAATCACGATGCATCAAGGAGGAAAGGTTGAGAATAATCAAAAGATACGCAAACAGGAAGTTGTACGACACCGAGACGAGCAAGCCTATAACCCTCCCCGAGATAGCCATGTTAATAGCCGAGGGCGAGCATGTGCAGGTCGTGGACAGGGAGACGGGGGAGGACATAACCACGATGGTGCTCGCCCAGATCATAGTGGAACAGGAGAAGGAGAAGCGGCAGTGGCTCCCTATCCCTGCGATCCTCAGGGAGATGATACGGAGGAGGAGGGACGAGGTGGTGGACCTCTACGAGCATTCCCTCCTTTCGCAGGTGGAAGGCCCGGAGGAGGTCGAGGAGATGATAAGGGAGCTCGTCCGCAGGCGCAGGCTCGGTAGAAGGGAAGGAAGGCGCCTCAGGGAGAGGCTCGTGGAGAGGCTGCAGGAGAGGAAGGGGAGGCTTTCCAGACAGATAGAGGCTGTAATCCGTAGGGTATTGGGGCAGATGGGCCTTCCGTCCAGAAGGGAGATAGAGGAGCTGAAGGAAAGGGTGCGCCAGCTTCAGGCCCGGATAGAAGAGCTGCTCGCTGCAAGGCCTGATTCCCTTAAAACTTAAACAAAGGAGGTGTCATGGCCGTCCTAACTACAGCTAGGGTCCTCTCGCATCCAAAGGCGGCGGACCTTATAAGCACCTTAGTGGAGAACACCTTCGTGCGTAAGTTTCTGATCAAGGCCCTGGAGAAGGAGGTGTATAAAAGGACCATATCGGAGAACGTTGGCAGGCGTCTTAGGCGGGCACAGGAGGACAAGTTCTACATGGTGAGGAGCATGATATTGGCCCTGGACAGGGCCTTCAGGGACAGGTTGATATCTCCAGAGATGTGGGGGAAGATATTTAAGGTGTTCGTGGGGAACATATTCGTGGACGACACGGAGTGGAGGGATGCCTTCGTGGCGAGGCACGGACAGGGCTCGGCTCCTCCCGCCTTTATCACGATAAGTCCCGGCAAGAGGTGTAACCTCCAGTGCGTAGGATGTTACGCAGGGAGCACGGCAGCCGACGCGGAGAAGCTGGAGTACGACCTAGTAAGCCGTGTCATCAGGGACAAGACCAAGAAGTGGGCATCCCATTTCACCGTAATCTCCGGTGGGGAGCCCCTCATGTGGAGGAGTCAGGGCAAGGGGATATTGGACCTCGCGAGGGAACATCAGGACAACTACTTCCTGATGTACACAAACGGCACCCTCATAGACGAGAGGGTGGCAGAGGATATGGCCGAGCTCGGAAACATCTCGCCGGCCATATCCGTGGAGGGCTTCGAGGAAGAGACGGAGGAGAGGAGGGGCAAGGGGGTGTACGAGAAGATCCTCAGGGCGTTCAGGAATCTTAGGAAGGTCGGGGTCCCGTTCGGGATATCTATAACCGCCACAAGGTTCAACGTGGATACCCTCACCAAGGACGAATTTTGGGACTTCTACATGTTGGAACAGGGTGCTCTCTACGCGTGGATATTCCAGTATATGCCCATAGGTCGTAAGTACACCTTGGACCTCCTGGTGACCCCGGAGCAGAGGCTGCGCCTCTACGAGTACGAGATGCACCACCTCCTCAGGGAAAGGGGACTTTGGGTAGCGGACTTCTGGAACGGTGGCCCTGTGAGCGATGGGTGCATATCGGCGGGCCGCACCGGAGGGTACCTCTACATAGAGTGGAACGGAAATGTGACCCCGTGCGTCTTCTTCCCCTACGCCGTGGACAACGTCAAGGATATATACGCCAGGGGCGATGACATAGATGTAGTGTTGGATACACCCCTCTTCAAGGCTATAAGGAGGTGGCAGAACGCCTACAGCTACCTGCGCACATCAGAAGAGAGGATGGGCAACCAGCTCGCCCCCTGTCCCATAAGGGACCACTTCCGTGTAGCCTACAGCTTCATAAGGAAGTTCGGAGGCAGGCCCATAGACAAGGACGCCGAAGATGCCATCAACGATCCCGAGTATGTGAAGGGGATGATAGCTTACGGGGAAAGGGTGAGGGAGCTCCTGGACAAGGTCTGGAAGGAGGAATATCTCCTTCAGGAGCGGAAGAAGACCATGGCCGAGGCGGCGGGTTAGCTCCGTCTCGAAGGGGGACGATCGTCCCCTCCGTTTAAGGGTCAGGAGGGAGGATGGTTAAGCTCGGCTTTCATCCTGCGTCCTGGGTCCGGGGGGGAGGGTACCAGACCCACCTCCTTCGGGCCCTCAAGGAGATCTCGGAGACCGGGTGGGACGGGTTCGAATTCCATAGGGGGCTCGTGAAGATGTTCGGGGATAGGGTCGGGGAGTTCAAGAAGATATTGGACGACTTAGACCTAGAACTTTCTGCCTGTTACTACGCTGCTTCCCACATCTATCCGGAGAAACGGAGGGAGGAGATGGACTCGGCGAGGGAGGTGCTGGACTTCCTCTCCGAGCTGGAAGGGCCGATGTTCCTGATGGACGGAGGTGCCAAGCGGCCTGAGGGAAATTACCAAGACGACCTCTTCAGGGTGGCGGAAGCTGCTAACCAACTCGGGGAGATGGCCAAAAGCCGTGGGATCCAGGCCGTCTGGCATATACATTATGGAACCCTCTTAGAGGTTCCCGAGGTCTTCTACAGATTTATGGAGCTCACCGACCCGGAGCTCGTCGGGTTCTGTCCGGACACTGCCCAGCTCGCCCTGGGGGGCTTCGACCTTGAGGACGTGTTCCGAAGTTTCGTCGGGAGGATAAGGTACGTTCACTTCAAGGACCTCGGGCCCGATCGAAGGTTCGTGGAGAACGGTCGGGGGATCGTGGCCTTCCCTAGGCTGTGGAAGGTCCTCAGGGATCACGGATACGAAGGTTGGATAGTCGTGGACCTGGACTACACCGACTTCGAACCCAAGTTTGCCTCGGAGATATGTAAGCGTTACCTCAACGAGAACCTTGGCCTTAGAGGGAGGAGGGACGGGAAGCTCGGAACTACTTGACATACCGACGGAACCGCCAGAGGGTACCTTTGGCAGGAGAGGGCGGCCGAGTCCCATCAGGTTGAGACCTTCCTTATAACCTTCATCTCCCTCATCCTCCTGTCCGCCTCCTCGAAGTAGGTCCCCAGGTCACCCAAGCCTTCCACCCACACTATGTAGTCCTCAAATATGTCCTCGAGGTCCTTCTTCGGGCTCCATCCGAGTGAGGAGAGCTTCGAGATGTCCGAGACGCTATGTCGGGCGTCTCCCACGCGGTATTCTCCCGGGATTATGGGCTCTACCTCCTCGCCGAGCTTCTTCGCTAGAAGTTCGGCGTACTCTAAGACCGTGGTGGGCCTCCCGCTTCCCACGTTGAAGACCTCGTAGTTCGCGTCCTCCGAGCGCAGGACGAGGATGTTGGCCTCCACCACATCGTCTACATGCACATAGTCCCTCGTCTGCTTCCCGTCCTCGTATATTATGGGGGGCTTGCCGTTGAGGAGCCTTAAGGTGAAGATCCGGCAGATCCCGGAGTACTGGTTGTAGAGCGACTGCCTCGGTCCCTGGGTTATGGAATAGCGGAGGGCGACAGTGGGTATCCCGAGCAGCCTTCCGAGCCTTATAGCCGCAAGCTCCTGTGAGTACTTGGACGTCCCGTACGGGCTGGACGGGTTGGCGTGCTCCTCCCCGAGGAGCATGGGCTCCATGTACCTCCCACAGAAGGGGCACCTCACCTCCCAATCTCCCCTCTCAAGCTGTTCCTGAGGCCTGGCAGGGGGTTGGACGAGCCCATGCTCCTCGCACCTGTACTGCCCTTCACCGTAGACCGCCTGGGACGAGGCAACGAGGACCTTCTCCACCTCAAGGCCGTCCTCCCGTATCACCTCGTATATCAGGGCCGTGCTAACCACGTTCGTGTGGAAGAAAGTGCTGTAATCCGGAAGGTAGTCCTGGTACGCTGCCTGGTGTACGACGATATCCACTCCCTTCAGAGCCCTCCTCAGGTCCTCCTTGTTCCTGACGTCGCCCTTTATGAGCTCGGCCTCCGCGGCCAGATATCCCGGAATTCCCTTAGGGTGCACCTTGGGGTCCAGGTTGTCCAGGACCCTTACCTCGTAACCCTCCTCGAGGAGCCTGTCGACGGTGTGGGAGCCTATGAAGCCGGCGCCTCCCGTGACCAACGCTTTCATATCTCCCCCTCGTTTCTGAGCTCCGTGGCGAGCCTGCGGAGCAGGATCTTCGTCATCCTCATCTGGTCGCCCTGTGAATATACCTTATATCGCACATCTTGACAAGATGTTTCAAGGTCCTTAACTTTCCTTTAAGGATGTGTCAGAGGGAGGAAGGATGACCTCTAAGGAGAGGTTAAAGGCCGCCTTCACCTGGGAGGACGTCGATAGGGTCCCGGTCTCCCCGCAGGGGTTCGGAAGGGTTGACCCGAAGTCCGAGCTCGGAAAAAGGCTCCTCGAGGAGACCGACATACACATATACACGGGAAGCGGGCTGGATTGGTTCGGGAGGAAGGTCAACGCTGAATCCTTGAGCGAGGAGAACTTCCTTACGACCGTCTGGCACACCCCCGTAGGGGAGTTCAGGGCCGTATCCCGCACGACCGAACTCACGAGTGCGAGGGTGGAGTTCCCCTGCAGGGGACCCGAGGATGGGGAGAAGTTCCTGAAGGTGCCCTTCGAACTCGACGAGGACCGCATAAGGGAGGCGTCGGAGGAGTTCCGCAGGAGGAGGGAGGAGCTGGGCGATCGTGGGATGGTGCTCGTGGGGATCCCGGACGGGATCTGCCTTCCTGCGGAACTTTTCTCGCCGGAGGACTTCTGTCTCCTATGGGCCGATGCCCCCGACCTCATGGAGGCCCTGGTACAGGAGGGGCACAGGAGGGTGGTGGAGGGGGTGAAGGTCCTGCTGGAGGGGGGAGTCGACGCCTTCCGCATAGTGGGACCTGAATACGCCTCCACCCAACTTGGACCCGAGGCGTACTCCAGGCTCGTGGTCCCGTACGACAAGGAGCTCGTGGCCCTCATAAAGGGTTCAGGAGCCATAGCCTACCTGCACAACCACGGCCCG
>DTYS01000265.1 GCA_012961755.1 Candidatus Latescibacterota bacterium | reverse complement strand
GAGGGTGAGGTTGGCGAAGAAGTCGCCGAGCATGGGGAAGCTCCCCTCGTAGGTGAGCCGGCCGTAGAGGTCCCTGTTCGGAGCATCCCCTGCTATCTGATGGGCGTCCAGGACCCCGAGCGTTAAGCTCAACCTCTTCTTTAGGATACGGTAGTTACCATATATGTGGAACCCTCTCAAGTCGGTATCGTACGGGAGGTCCGCCTCGTAGTCGTTCTCCCTTGCATCTATGCAATCGTTGTGGTTGAGGTCCAACCCGTAGTCGTACACCTGGGGGTCGCTGTAGTACATCAGGAAGGGCTGGGTGTAGTCAGGCCTTGTATCGAAGTCCCGGTTGGTGTCGGGGATGCCGTCGTGGTCCTCGTCCTGGCCCGGGAACACGCCGTCCAGGTCGGACTGTGCCTGGAGCCTGTTAGCGTACTCCACGTACCAACTGTCGGGATAACGGTCGTCGTCGTCGTTGTCCTCCACGAGACGATGTATCATCGTGTTGTTGTATGCTATGGGGTTCCCAAATAGGTCCACCTCGTCCCTTCCCACGTAGCTCCAAAATTCGGTGGTGTAGAGGGGTCCCATGTAGAAGTACTCCCCACCGAAGCCGAACCTACCGAAGTCCTTCTGGACCGTCAAGTAGTAAGCTTTGTCGCTTACGGTGTGCCTTTGGCCGGGGTTATCCTCCCTGTTCCGGGCGTTGATGCTGAGGGCGTCTAGGGGTACCCTGGGGGTGGGAGGGCCGCTTGCGTATTGGAGGAAGCTGCTGCTCTTGGCGAACTCCGCGTTTATCCTGAAGCCGGCCAAGACCCCATATGCGTTAACGCTATATATGCTCAGACCTGTGGGCACGCCTACCTTGACCCTCACCACTCTTGTCCGTCCGTCCTTAGGGTTGCCGGGCGCCTTTGCGACCGTGCGGAAGAAGGTAGCGTACCGGTACCGGTCCCGAGGGTTCGGCTTGGAATTGGCCAGGTCTATCTCCGAGAATTCTACCCTGTAGTCGTTGGCCAGCGTAAGGTCCACATGGACTGACCTTATCGTCGTGTTCCTCCCGATGAGCTCCAGGTTCACGTAGAGTATTCCGTACTCCCTCCCGTCGAACTGCTGTGGGAGGTCGTCCATCAGGATGAGCTTGAAGTCCCCGGAAGGTTCCGCCAGTTCGTGGGCAAATTCGGTGTGGACGGTTATGTCCTTCTTGGTCTTCGGATGGCCGGGGTTATAGAGGTGGTCCGAGCCGTAGAGCTTAAAGTCCCTGTAGTAGATGTGATCTATCCAGAATGGGAAGTCGTACCCTCGGTAGTATATATCTACATCGCCCGAATAATAGTCTATGTACGGGTCGTAGGTGTTGTACATGGACCCCCTGTTTACTACCTGATAGTTTCCGCCCCGGGGGTAGAGTGGCTTCCTCTCGCCCGTGCTCAGTAGCCCCTGGACGTAGGTTTGCCTCTCGTCCCCCCACTTGTGGAGGCGTACTATGAAAGGCTGGGTATCCAGCGTGCGTTCCACCCCGTTCACGTATACCTTAACATCGTAGAGCACAGGGCCTCCTACCCCGTCCTGAGGGGAATCGTCGGAGATGCGTATCGCTATGGGCGCAGGAGCGTTCTGTACAGCCGCCGGGACCCCTTTTAGGCTCTGGGCCCCATTGGACATGAGGGGCTCGTATTGGTGGACGTTCACGAAGGTCGCCCCGAGGTTTAGAAACCCCACCCGACGTTCGTAGTGCGCGCCCAGAAGGATGGTCTTGGCCTTGACGGGATGGTCCCTGCCCCTGCCGTGCATAGCGGAGGTCAGAAGCGGGGCGTGGATGCGGGAGAATATCGCCGAGAACTTGTCGTGCTTCGTCGCCACGTCCAGCCTGAGCCCGTCCAAGTTCGCCATCTTGAAGGTCAGTGGGGTGAACTTGGTACGGACCTCGTTGCCGTATATGAGGCTAGCCTGCCAACTGTCCGTCCCGTCCTTTGCGACCACCACGTTGTTGAACAGTTCCCTGAAGCTGAATCCTATCTGGCCGTGGGCGAACTTCTCCCTAAGGTCCGTTCCACCCGGCTCTATACCTATGCCCCTGTCCTCTATCCATCTTACCACCTCGGAACCGTAGAGCAGTGAGTCCCCCAGGAGGCTGTAGAAGTTGCGTTCGTTGCTTACATAAGGATATACGCTCGTCGGAGACCTCGGATAGTCCTCCGCCCCGTAGTTTTTATAGCGCATGCCGTAAAATCTACCCACGAACGGCTGTTCCGGGAGCACCGTGGGCACGCCCAGCCTGAGCTCTTTTTCCTCCCCCTGCGCAGGAGGAAAGACGCACAGTATACACAGCAGGGACCTAAGAAGATAGAGCACGATGGGCTCCTCAGGTAAACGGCCTCAGCCCGACTATGACCCGGAAGAAGAGCCTGGAATAGTCTATGTTCTGTTCGCTCCGGCTCCTCTCCAGAAAGATCCTCCTCCGCAGTTCGTACCCTAAGTTGACGTTGATCTTGTATCCCACGCAGGTGGATGTGTTACTTACGAGGAACACATATGTCTCCGAATCGAAATCTGCCTCGGGGACCTCCCCGTTGCGGTACGTGCTTTTGAAGAACGGGAAGCCCTGCGCCCCGAACTTGATAGCAGTGCGGGGGGAGAGGTGATACTCTACCCGCAATATAGGGAAGAGGAAGCTCTCGCGGACCGGTAAGATGACCTTCCGGTCATCAGTGTAGCGCCTGCCGAGCCATTTGAACTGTGGTCGGACGAAGAGCTGTCCCCAGGGGTTCCAGGTATAGTCCGCCTTGACCACGGCGGCCAAGTCACGGATCCGGTTCTCGGGTTGGAACCTCGTCCTGCGCTGGAAGTTGTCCTGATACTTTAGACTGAATTCGAGGTTCAGATTCGGCACCCGGAGGAAGCGAGCGTGCAGGTAGGCCGTGTTTACGAAGCTGTCCCTCATGAGAAGTGGGTCCCTCTGGAGCACGGCCGTGCCCAAAGGGTTGAGCCTCTCCTGTTCCGTCGGATAAGCTAGAGGTATAACGTCCGGCTCGAAATATATCGGGTCCCTAGGAAGCCCGAAGACATCGTCCCTTATGTCGTCTCTGACGCTCTTAAAGTCGTCAGCCAAGTACAGATCTATGAGGAACGGGAAACGGCACCTATATTCTACCTTTCCATAGGTAGCGTCCGAACGCCTTCCTCCGTAAGGTGCCCGGACGGTGTAATGTCCAAACGTGAGCTTCAACCCCTTCAGGGGACGTAACTGCGCGAACAGGTTCAAGCCCCTCCTGTCCGGGTCGTACGGGTAGTCCGGCTTCAGGTCATCCTCCCTTTCGTCTATGACCCCGTTGTTGTTGAAGTCGTCCCCATATTCGTATGCATCGGGGTTGACCTTATAGCAGAGAAACGGCTCGTAGTAATCCGGGATGCGGTTGGCGTTCTCGTTTATGTCGGGACGACCGTTGAGGTCGCTGTCCAATCCGGGGAAGACCCCGTCGGGGTCCTCTATGTACCTTCCTCCGGTGAGCCCGGTGGTCTTACGGAGGAAGTACTGGTCCGGGTACCTGTCCTTGTCGTCGTTATCGTCCACAGTGTTGAAGACTATAGTGTTGGTGAGGTCGAAGTTGCTGGGAAGGTCCGGCTCGTGGAAGTTGGGATATGAAAAGGGACTCGTCTTCAGCTTGTAGTAGGTGGCGTACTGATCGTCCTGGACCACAAGGGCCGTGGAGTAGTCCGCAGCTATATCGAAGATCTCCCCTCCCAAGCTCGCCCAATCCCAGTCCCGACGGAAGATGGCGTACCATGCATAGGTCCGATGTTCTACGTGGCGTGCGAAGGTCGGGACAAGGGCAGGATACGAGCGGAACGAGAAGTTGCGGACGTATTCCGCATGGAACATGTAGCCTTTCCTGTCCAAATCTATGTGGAAGCTCGCCAACATTCGTCCGGTCTGCCTTCCGTAGTGTACCCTCACCCAACGGAAGTCGTCCAGGTCCCTCGGACGGCCCTTAGCCCTTGCGGCCGTGTAGAAATACGTGGCCGGGTTGAAGGAGTCCCCGTCGAAGACCTCGGAGAGGGCTATCTCGTAATCTCCGGAGACCTCTACATCTATCCGAGCACGGTTTACCACTGTCGTGTCAAGGCCGTCGGCAAAGATGCTCGGTACCCTGAACCAGAAGAGTATGCACTCCTTTCCGCTTATCTCATAGAACCCTTGAGGGTTTGGGAGGAGGTGTGGGAAGGGAATGACCAGATTGTTCATGTTGTCGCGCCTTACAGGCGGGATGATGGTCCTCTCCGGTTGGTGGGTGACAGTGAGCGTGAGTTCCTCCGGACGGAGCTTATCGTACGGGCCAGGGCGGTACCTTAGGACCCTCCCGTTGAGCGCTAGCACCACCTGCCTCACCCTCACGCCTAAATCGTCGTCCGGGTCCTGGTCTGCCACCCTGACCACAAGCCAGAGGGGGGGATGTCCGGTGGCGGGGAGGGTACCCTTTATGCTGTTTTCGGATAAGGTCTTGAAGCTGTCAGTGCGGTATTGGTTGACCCAGCTCACACCTACATCCAGGCCCATAAACTGGGCCCTGAGGTCACCTCCAAGCAGGTACACGGCCCGGGAGGGCTTGAAAAGGCTTCCTTCCTCGCCGTGTAGCTTATAGTCAGCGTTGCCTAGGGCCTCGAAGATGGGAAAGTCCTCACGGGAAGCTACCAGGACGAGGGACCAAGGGCTGAAGTCCCTGTCGAAGCGGATTCCGTTTATCGTGGCCTTGTCCAAGGTGAGGGAGGTGAACTTCGTGCGTATGTAGTCTCCCACTATGAGGCGGGAGATCCCTCCCCCGTAGCTCTCCTTGGAGATGACGAGACGATTTAAGTAATCCTGATAGAACTCCGGTTTGGCTATGAGGGTGCCGGGGGTGGGATAGATGGTCCGGAACTCTCGAAGTTCGAAGACCCTTATTCCATTCATGAGGAACTGCCCGAGTTCGTCGAACTGGGGCCTGCGGTCCCTGCCGAACAGCACGGATTCATACGGTCGATATCCCTCGTAGGCGTAATTCACATAGGGCTCGCCGCCCTTGAAGAGCAGCTGGGCATGCGATGATGAGCCCAAAATGAGCAGGGCCACAACCGAAGCAAACCGGAACATCTTGTACATATCAGCCTATGTACATCCTTAGGAAGTAACGCACGCGGCCGTAGGAGGGCCTCGCGGTAGTTATGTAATCCACGAAGGTGCGGTAGCATCCGAAGAGGACGCTCAGGTTGTACCCCTGGTGCTTACTCGTGTTCTGGATGTAGGCCAACCAGGTCGTGCGGTTGAACTCCCCCTCCGGGTTAGCCGGGTCCCTGAAGCGCTCCGGGAAGAAGGGGACCCCTTGGACCCCGGCCTTGAAGAAGGTATTGGGGCCAATCCGGAGGTCCAGACGGATGATAGGGATCATCCAGCGGGACTGATACTCCGGCAGCTTTTGGCCCGGAAGCTTCTTCCGCTCGAATATATGTTTGAACTGGGGCATGATCCTAAGAGGACCCAGATAGAACGTATAGTCAATTTTGTTTATCACGGCGAAGTGGGTTATTAACCCGCCCCGGACCAGATCTGGATCGTCCTTAGGACTTCCACGGAGGAGATTCCTATCGTAGAGGATGATGTTGTATACGTTCAGTCCAGGGACAGCCTGTATGCCCGTCTCTAAGTAGCTCAGGTTGTCCCAGCTGTCCCGATATTCCAACCGGTCCAACCTTAAAGCGTACCCTAAATTGTAACTTCCACGGAAAGGTTCACTAGAATAGACGGGGTTCGGTATGTTGTCCTTGACCCTCTTTATACGATGATTGAAGCTTATGTATCCTAAACCCTTCCATGTCCTCCTGTATCTAAGCTCCGCGTACCCTGTATAGTTCCTTCCTCCCCCAACCGGCTGTCTGATCCGGTAGGCCCCTATTCGGAGCCTGATGTGTTCGCCAGGGTGTAGGACCGTAAGTATGTGCATCCCTTGCCTGTCGGCTGGGTAGAGGTAGTCGGGAAGGTTGTCGTTCTCCCTCGCATCGGGGACGCTGTTATTGTTGAAATCGTCGCCGTAGGAGAGGTCCGCCGGCTCGGAATAATAACATAGGAAGGGCTGATATGCGTCCGGGCCCTCATCGAAGGGGTCCGCCCGGTCTACGTTCGTGTCTAAGATCCCGTCCTTATTTAAGTCCAGACCGGGGAACACTCCGTAGCCCACACCCTGGCTCGTGGGATAAGGCACAAGGGGGTCGTTGTGCTCAAGCTTATCGGGCCAGTCATCCAGGTCGTCGTTGTCCTCCACCAACATAAAAGGTATGTAGCGCTTGCCCGAGACGGTCGGACCCGCGCCCGTGGAAGTCCATATCGGAAACTCGGTGGTATAAGTTGAGGGTATGTTGAACCATTCCAAGCCCAAATCTATCGTAGGATGTAATGACTTAAAGCAATTTATGTAGAACATGGAGGCATCCCGTTCATGCCTCCTTCCGCTCAGGTCGGGATATTGGAAGAAGCTGAGGCTTTTGGCGTACTCCCCCTTAAGGTGGAACCCCAGGATATCCGCTTCAAAGTTGAAGCCGAGCACGGTGAGGCCCGTGGGAAGCCCATACCTGAAGGTGACACGGCGGAGGTTGGACCCCCCTGAGGGACGACCGGGCGCCCGAAGAACGTTGTACCAATCGTAAAACAGGTCCTTCTCTCCCATGCCGAACGTGCTCACGTTTATCCCACCTACGAGGTCTATACTGTAGTCGCCGGACACTACAGCGCTGAACCGTAGGTCATGGACGCTGTCCGGGACCGAGAATTCGTAGAAGGCTACATCTGTACCGTCCAAGCGGATGGGGGAACCCAAGGAGGCCGGAGGGACTTCCACCGTGACCTCGTCTAACACCGAGGCGAAGAAGGGCCTGTTACTTGCCTCTACCACCGCCTTAAGCCATCCTAAGTTCCGCCTCAGATGGACGACCTCCATAGGCCTCAGGTGGATGTTGGCGGTCTGGTCCGTTGTAACGTTAACTTGCTCTATGAGCCGGTCTATGCGACCTACGCGAGTAGGAGGGACGGGCCTGCCGTCGGCGAACATCTTCAGGTCGTAAAGCCTCGCATCCGTCCCTCCTTCCTCGGCGGCGTCCTCTGTAAAGAACACGTATACTACCCTAAGACCCCCCTCCACCACCCTTGGGACAATACCCTTAAAGGAGTTGATCCTCCGGTTCGCCTCGCTGTCGAAGCGGTGAAGGTTCACATACGTTGTCCCTATCTTGAGCACGTCCCCGATACGGCTCTCCCAGTGTCCTCCCAAGAACCCCGTTGCGAAGCTCAGCCTACGTTCCACATACTCTACGTTGCCGGAAAGCTCGGGAGGTTCCGAGACCTGGGCTCCTATAACGCTGAACTGACTCTTACTGGAATAGCCGTCCCATCTGATCCCGTTGAACCGGGAGAGGTTCAAGGTCATAGGGGTGAAGAAGGTACGGATGGCGTCCCCGATTATAAGCCTTGTGGACCACCTTCCGTAGCCCTCGTTGGCGATGATGAGCTGCTGGAAGAACTGGTTGTAGAGGTTACTCCTGAACTGGTAGCTCCCCTTGCGTCCGGGGGCATCCCTGCGGACTTCGCTGATGTCCATGACGTCCACGCCATCCATCAAGGGGTCCCCTAAGAAGTCGAATCGGCGGTTCTCCATCTCGAGGACGTAGTCTCGATAGCCTATCTTTCCGTAGTTCTCGAAGACCTCGTTCTTCCACAGGGAACGGAAGTCCCGTGAGAGGAACTGTGCTCTAGAGCTCACTGCCGCAAGAAGCAACAACAAACAGAGGGACAAGCGCATGGTCCTATCCCCGTTCAGTACACCAAGGTAACTATTCCTGTGGCCGACTCCTCGCTCGGTTCCAGGTCCACGACGATGCGATAAAGGTAGACCCCCGGCGGGGACAACTTCCCTTCGTCGTCCCTCCCGTCCCACCTGCCCGGCTCGACCCCACCGCTGAGGTACCTGCCAGCGCCGAGCGGACCGTCCCATAAGGTCCTCACGAGCCTTCCTCCCAGGTCGTAGATCTCTATACGCACGGGGGCGTGGGATACCTTAGCAAGTGTGAACTCGATCACCGTGTGGTCGTTCACCTCGTCACTGTTCGGGGAGAAGACGGGAGGACGTGCCCACACATCGTTCAGGACGTGGGGTAGGATCTCCGTGGCCTCCAATGTAAGGGTGTATTCCGATCCCGTGCGGGGATCGGTACCTTCCTCCCTCTGGACCGAGAACGGCACGGAGGAACCTGCGCTGTAAAGGAGCGCCCGGAAGGTATGGGCCGCTGAAAGGAGACGTGCCCTGAAGGGGATCGTAAGCTCCTTCACATAGGACCTTGAGGTGATGGGGGGGTCAAAAGTTATCACCAAGGAATCTTCGGTGGCGTACGAACGGTCTAGATCTATCCCGGCCAAGCCAAGTCCCCTCACATCGGAGGGGACGAAGCTGGCGATAGATGGGGTAAATATGACCAGACGCACTACACCGCTGTCGGTCTCGCGGACGTCCAGCTTCAGGGTGTAGGTGAAGCTCGTGTCTACGCCCATGGGGACCTGGACCGGAAAGATGGAGCCCACGGCCTTGGAGGCTGGGAACGGCCCCGTGCTATACTCCACCCTGAGGCTATCCAGACGGGGGCTGGTGCGAAGGTCCCGGGTCCTCATCGTCGCCCTGAACTGGAGGTACCGGCACGGCTCCGGAACGGTAAGGAGGAGGTCCCTCTCCTCATGTTCGGGGGACCATTCGCTCCATTTCATGCCGTCGTCGCTGCTGCGGAACTGTAGGAAGAGTTCCGAAGCAGCGGACACCTCGCCGAACCAACTGACGTGGCCGAATATCTTCTTCTTGGCGGTGCCCAGGTCCAAAGGAGGCGAAAGGTAGGAGCCCTCCTGTGCGATACCCTCCCCGTACACCTCCACCTCGCCCACCCTAGGGGACGCGTTACGGTTGGCGAACTCCGTAACCACAAGCCTCACGTACCTCGCCGGAACGGTGCGGAAGTGGACGCTGGTCTCCTGGTATGTGGTTATCTTGTTCTTGGACGCGACCTCCAGGAAGTTGACGTTGTCCTTGCTTACCAAGATACTGTAGCCTCGCAGGGAAACGTCCTCGTAGGTCTGCGTCCTGGAGGGCGGCTGAGTTATGACCCGCACACGGTTAATAAGGTACGGACGACCGAGGTCTATGTCCAGCCGTTGGAACAGGGCCCTAGCCCCCTTGCCGAAGGCCACGGAGGTGTTGACGTTCCCGTCCACTGCCTTGGGTTCCGTGGAGGAAGCCCCGTAGGCGAGGTTCTGTCCTTGGAGGGAACGAAGACGAAGCCCTCCTTTGCTCCCATCCATCCCGCCCGGGAAGCCAGCTACCCCACTCTCGCCCCTTAGGTCCAAGTCTGAGAACTCCGGGAAGTCCAACCTGAGCGTCCCGGCCTGGACCGGCCTCCAGACCACCTGTTCGCCGTCCTGCTCGAAGTCCTTGAGGTACCTCTTCCTCATCTTTGTCCAGGCCGCTCCTTCCTTATTTTCCAAGGGAAAGTCCGTCCAGAAGTACGGGGACCTCCAGTCGTTCGGCGAGCTTATAAATATGGAGTCCTCGGTCCTAAGTACACAGAACAACCCATATTCAGTACCACTTCCCTCATGCTCCACGACCACGGCTACGACATTTTCCCGCCTCTTAAAGGGAACTTTATAACTTTCTACAGAACTTGGATCGTCATCCTGCCCCACGAGCTTACCGTTGAGGTAGACCGTATATCGCCCCCCGGCGGTGATGAGGAGGTCTCCATCACCCGACTTCTCTAAGTAAGGGAAGCTCACATAGTAGGTCACACTGGGCCAAGTACTTATGGTGAAACGCTCAGAGGCCTGCGCCGACAACGGGGACAAAGACAAAGATAACCCGAGGAACTTGTAGAACGATCTTGGGAGGCTCATGGTAGGACCTCTCTTCTATCGATAAGGCGGTGCCGCCGGCTTCCGCCGGCGGCACCAGGAGGATATCCCTACCTAAGGAAGGTGACCTTCTTATGCATCTTCAACCCGGGAGCCTCTATCCTGAAGATATAGATGCCACTGGCCACCTTGGCCCCACGGGCGTCCGTGCCGTCCCAAGTGAAGGTAAACTCGCCAGGACCGAGTTCGTCGTTCACCAGGTTACGGACGAACCGCCCACGCTCGTCGTATATCTTAACCGCGATATGAGCGCTCCAGGGCAGCCTGAACCTAACCGTAGTGCCGAACCCGGAGAAGGGGTTGGGATAGGGGTCCTTCACAACGAACCTGGTGGGCAGCGAGGTCTCGGCCTCCTCGACGGCCGGAACGACGGGGCTGAGCCTCACTCGCTTCTGGTCGTACGGCATGATGACCATCGGGTTTCCCTCGAAGTCGTTAGCCTTACGTGCCTCTGCCCCGATGGCCCCTATGTTCAGGTACACGCCATCCCAGGGACCGTCCTCGTCTATGATGAAGCAGTGGTCGGGCCATGTCAGGGGGAAGATCTTGGGCTGGAAGAAGAACAGACCGGAGCCGTCCTCACCTAACACCATCCCAGCATTTATGGCGTCCAACCCGTTCTGGGGATAAGTGGTCCAACCCCACTTCGTGGAGTAGACGGTATACTTGAAGGACGGTGCCTCGGTGTGACCATACACATAGTCCCCGACGCCCGTCTCCTCGCTGTACTCCCTCTGGTCTCCGAAGTAGTCCCCGTTGCGGTTGATCCAGCGGATCTTTCCATTATAATCTATCCTCGCTATTACCGAGCCGTGATGGCTGCACGTAGCCATCCCGTAAGGGTCGTATTCGCCGGTAGGGAACTTGCTGAGGTTCTCCGGCCCCTGGACCCTATCGGCCCCCTTATTGTCGTACATCATGAGGTCGGAGAAGTCCCACTCCTTGACGAGCTCCCCAGTGGTGGCGTTCCACCCTTTGATGACGCCCACAGTGCCGCTGACGCCTCCGGAGGCGTAAACGATGTCCTCCTCCGGGTTGTAGACATCAGCGCACTGGCGACCGGGCAGATTGGCAGCCAAGATCCCGCCTTCGGCGCCTTGGTCCACCGCCCAATCCTCGTGAGGAATTACCCTCAACGCATCCCAGTCAAAGGTGAACCGGACGATGGCACCACCGTTGCCATACAGGTGCCCTATCCACTCCGTGGCGTCGGGAAGGTTCATGGGGCTTGCGCTGTACAAGGTGACGCCGAAGCCACGCTCGCCTACGGCAGCCTCTACGGCTGACTGGTCCACCGTATCGTACCCGTCAGGGTTCTCTATCCAGTCGCTGCGCATCTTGAAGACCCTACCCTCCCCTATCTTCCACATGACCTCCCGGTTCAGGTCCACATACCAAGATGCGCAGGTGCCGGGATGCCCGCCGCCTCCCTCGCTCGTGACCACGTGCGGGACTGCCTCATCGTCGAAGGCGGCCAAGAAGAGGTCGTAGTTGCCCGGAGGGACGATGTTACCGTTCATGTCCCTTCCGTTCCACACGATCACGTTCTCCCCCTCGGGGAACCGCTGCCCCTCGGACTTGTAGACCAACGTGTCCACATCGTCGTACACGTGCCAACCTGGGGCAGCGTGCTCTGGGTCCCTGTAAGGGGGAGGGCCGTCCCCTGTGATGGCCAGGGGAGGAT
>DTYS01000264.1 GCA_012961755.1 Candidatus Latescibacterota bacterium | reverse complement strand
GCCGTGCGTTCCGCCCTGTGGTCCCACGCCCTGCAAGCCGTGGTGGCCGTGTGGCCCCGGACCTTGCAAGCCCGGACCTTGTGTCGTGCCATGTCCCGTAGTGCCGCCGGAGCCGAGGTGAGGACGTTCGTGGGCCTCAAGGAAAGGTGTTACCTGGTAAGGGGGGCCAGGAACTTCGCCCTCTACGATCTGGAGGGAGGAAGGGTCTATCAGGTCAGGGGGAGGGCTGAGGATGTCCTGAGGCTCGCATCTGAGGGCCTGAGGGCAGAGGAGATAGCATCCAGGCTCGGGCGAGGTTTCCTGAGGCTCCTATCCGAGGGTGGGCTTATAAGACTCTCCCATAAGTGGGAGTTCAGGCCCTTCCCCGTGCCCGAGGCAGGGCAGGAGAGGCTCGAATTCATGTGGCTCGAACTTACGTCCCGTTGCAACCTCAGGTGCGTACATTGTTACGCCGGGGCGGGTCCCGGGAGGTCCTCGGACCTCCCGACGGAGTACTGGAAGTGTGCCCTTAGCGAGGCGGCGGACCTTGGATGCGGGCAGGTCCAATTTACGGGGGGCGAGGCGACCCTGAGGGAGGACCTTAGGGAGCTGGTCGAATTTGCTAAGGCACATGGCTACGAATTCGTAGAGATATTCACGAACGCGACGCTCTTGGACGAGGACAAGGTCCGGTGGATGGCCGACCTCGGCGTCAACGCCGCCGTTTCCATATATTCCTACAGGCCCGAGGTCCACGACAGGATAACCATGACCCCGGGCAGCCTCGCAAGGACCGTGGAAGGGCTGAGGTTGCTTTTGGAACATAGGATTCCCTTAAGGATAGGGTTGATAGTTATGCAGGAGAACGAAGAGGACGTGGAAGGAACTGTAAAGTTTTTGGAGGGCCTCGGGGTGGATCCGAGGTGGATAGGTACCGACGTCGTCAGGCCCACGGGTAGGGGTAGGAACGAGGACTTGTTCCCCAGGAGATACTTTCGAGGCACCTGCCCCGACTTCTGGCTCGGGGACATAACCCGGAACAGGTGCTGGCCCGGAAAGGTCGCCATAACGAGCGGGGGGGAGGTGATCCCCTGCATATTTGCAAGGGATCTGGTAGTAGGGAGGTACGAAGGTGGTAACCTCGCGAACATCGTGCACGGAGGGGAGCTCCGAAGGCTTTGGGGCATAACCTTGGACGACGTCCAAACATGTAAGGATTGCGAGTTCAGGTACGCCTGCTGGGACTGTAGGGCCATAGCCTATACTGTGGCCGGGGACCTTTACGCTAAGAACCCTTGGTGTGCCTACGACCCCTACGACGGAACTTGGCCGGACGAAGGAGGGACGATGTCAGAGGTTCCGGAAAGGCCATCGGCCAGGGACGACCTCGTATTTCGTGAGGTAGAGGATGAGGCCGTGATCTTCGACCCGACGAGCGGGTCCATGCACTCCCTCACCAAGACGGCCGTCTTTATATGGAAGATGTGCGATGGGAGGCACAGTTTGGAAGATATGGTAAGGAAAATATTGGAGAGATTTGAAGCACAGCCCGATGAAGTTAGGAGGGACGTGGAGGGGACGGTGAGAAGGTTCGGGCAGCTGGGGTTACTGAAAGCCTAAGATGGTCGATCTCCTCTGGAGGAAGGTCTACGGAGTTCCAGGGTTAAGGTTAGAGGTGAGGACAAATTCCCGGAACTTCTCCCGGGATTTCGGAAGGGTGTACCGCCACCTCGAAGCTGAGGGGGATGCGCAGGTCGTGTATTCCGTAGTGGTCGGGAGGGAAGGGTATGTCCTCTCGATGGGGGAGGAGGTGCTGTACGAGACCGGGGAATACGAGGAACTCGTGCCCGCGTTGGAACGACTGGCGGAGGCTCGTATGGTGAGGGCGCTCTGGGACCGCCCGGTCTTCCACGCAGGAGTTGTGGCGAAGGACGACATCGGAGTTATCCTACCGGCGGAGCCCGGGGGAGGTAAGACGAGCCTCGTTACGGCCCTGTTGGAACTGGGATTTGAGTACCTCTCGGACGAATTCGCCATCTTGGACCTAGAGTCCATGACGGTCCTTCCCTTCCCTAAGGCCTTATGTTTCAAAGAGGAAGGGATGGAGCTCTTCCCCCACCTGAAGTCCAGGAGCCTCCGTGTGGAGTGGGATATGGGAGGAAGGATGGGGCGCATCTGGTACCTCGATCCCTCGGACTCGGGCTTTAAGGTCTCCGGGAAGGTACGGAGGGTGGATTACGTGGTCTTCCCGGAGCGTGACGGCACCGAGGGAGCAGAGGTTATATCCAAGGCCAAGGCCGCGTTGAAACTGGCCGAGAACCTTCTGAACTTCGAATCCTTCGGCCGGGATGTCCTGGACGTGGTGTTGAAGGTGGTGAACCGGGCCGAATGCCTCCGCCTTCGGACGGGGAGTCCACAGGATGGAGCTCAAGTTATAAACGATCTGCTGGAGGGAGGGTGAGGATACTCGCAGTAGGCGCACATCCCGACGATATAGAGTACGGATGCGGTGGGACGCTTCTGAAGTGCAGAAATAGGGGTCACGACATCTACTTCTATGTGGCCACCGCCGGAGACTTCGGGGGGGACCCGAGCGTCAGGATGAAGGAGCAGGAGGAGGCCGCCCGCATGATAGGAGTACGCCATATATTCTGGGGAGGTTACAAGGACACCCAGATACCTATGAGCCAGGACCTCATAGTCAGCCTCGAAAATGTAATTCGTCAGGTGAAGCCCGACTTCATATTCGTGCACTACCCCGACGACACCCACCAGGACCACAGAACCCTTGCACAAGCCACCATAACCGCCACCAGGTATGCCCGAAACTTCCTATTCTACGAGGGGCTCACGACCCAGAACTTCAACCCTTCCGTATATGTGGACATAGAGGAGACGTTGGAGGACAAGTTCGAGCTTCTTAAGCTCCACCGCTCCCAGGTGACGAAGACGAACATATCGGATATGACCGTGTTGGAGCTCGCCAAGTCCACGGCGAACTTCAGAGGTATCCAAGGCAGGGTGAAGTACGCGGAGGCCTTCTGTCCTTCCAGGCTCTTCATCATAATATAGGGAAGCCTTATGCCCATCTCGGAACGAAGGACGATGTGGATGATCGTATTGGGTGTGGCCTTAGTCCTGCTCGTCCCTCCGATCAAGGGAGCCATGGTGGGGATAAGGTGGCTCTACCTCCTCCTCTTGAGCTTCTCCTTAGCGTTCTTGGCCACGCCCGTGGCCAGGAAGGTCGCTTGGAAGTTGAAGGTTCTGGATGTCCCCGGCGGCAGGAAGGTCCACGAAAGCCCTACGCCCCTCTTAGGAGGAGCAGCGATATACGCGGCGTTTGCTGCCGTCGTCCTTCTTAACTTTGAGTTCTCGTGGGAGCTTAAGGGGGTTACAATAGGTGCGACCCTGATATTGTCTTTGGGGCTCGTGGACGACCTCCACCCCCTTCCTGCATGGCTGAAGCTTCTGGTGCAGCTCGGGGCGGTCGCCATTCTTATAAGGTTCGGGGTTGTGTTGAGCTTCCTTCCGAAGGGACCTTTGGGGACCTTGGGGGAGTGGGTCCTCACGGCGATATGGGTGTTGGGGATAACGAACGCTATGAACTTCTTGGACGGCTTGGACGGCTTGGCGACGGGCCTGGCAGCGATAAGCGCCTTCTTCTTTACGGTGATGGCCAAGCAGACCGGTCAGCAGTACATGGGCTTCCTGTCCGTAGCCCTCCTGGGAAGCTGTATTGGGTTCCTGCCCCATAACTTCCGGCTTAAGAGACCGGCTTCCATATTCTTAGGGGATGCAGGTAGCACTTTCTTAGGGTTTACCCTGGCCGGGATAGCCGTTATGGGACAGTGGGCCGAGGACAGGTTCGTAAACATAGCCATACCTGTGCTGATACTCGGGGTTCCGATATTCGATATGACCTTCACCACGCTCGTGCGGGTCGGGACGGGGCAGGTGAGAAGTTTCGGGGAATGGCTGAGGTACACGGGGAAGGACCATTTCCATCACAGGCTTTTGGACATAGGGCTCGGAAGGAACTGGGCGGTCCTGACTATATACGTGATATCGGTCTGGCTCGGACTTTCAGCCCTCG
>DTYS01000263.1 GCA_012961755.1 Candidatus Latescibacterota bacterium | reverse complement strand
ATCGGCTGGACTACGGAGACGATGTACGGCCACATGATCTCGTTCCAGACGGCTATGAAGGTCCAGAGGGTCATGACCGAAAACACCGGCTTGGACAACGGAAGGACGACATGGGTGAAGATCCTGAATTCCGAGGCCCCGTCCAGCCTAGCTGCCTCTATGAGCTCGTCCGGAAGCTGGTTGAAGAAGCCCTTGAAGAGGAGCACGGAGAGGCCCCAGGCCATGTGGGGCAGGACGAGCGGAAGGTAGGGGAGCACAGAACTTAGGACCTCCCTTAAGAGGGGATGGAGGCGACCCGGAAGTTCTGGGTCCAGCAAGTTTATAGTCGGCAACGATATATGTGTGAAAGGGATGTGGCTTATGAGGAAGTTTTTCATCATAAGGTAAAGGGGCATAAATAGCAAGAGAGGGGGTATCATTATCGTGGCTAGGAAGAAGAGCAGGAGGTACCTCGAAAGCCTCGGGCCCAGTAGTCTCGATAGGGCGTAAGCCGCGAGCGAGCTTATGAGGAGCTGGGACAGGATCACAGCTCCCGTAACTACGGAGCTGTTGAGGAGGAAGCGACCGAAGGTTATTCTGGTGTTCGCTGTCTCGTAAAGGTATAGCCAGGCCGATACGAAGGCGTCGAAGAGCCTCCTGAAGGATTTCCCGACCACGACGGACTCGACGGGCACCCCCTCACCCTCGAGGAACTTCCTTATCTCCCGAGCCTGGTCGGGGAAAGAGTTCCTCTTAGGTTCCAACCTCCCCGAGAACCTATGCTCTATCCCGGCCACGAGGTCCCGGGCGTGCCTCCTGACCATGTCCTCGTCCAGGACGGCCGCTATCAGCTTCGTATCCTTCAGATGCTTTATCTTGTACGAGGGTGCCCTGCATTCGAAGACCACCTTCCCCCCTGCCACCGAGACGACCTCGACCCCCCACACGCTCTCCCTTCCGTACCTGTCCCAGGTCATCCAGACCGCCACGGCCGCGTCCTCCACGAGCTTCCCCTCGGAGGGGACATCGTCCCCGTAGTCCAGGACCACCATCGCCACCCTCGGAAGCTCCGGGATCCATTTGGGCGGCATCCTATAGACGTCCAAACGGTTCTTACATGCGGAGGAGGCCATCCATGCGAAGGGAACGAGGAGGGCGGACACCCAGAGCACAGTGATAGTGTAGAAGGCGGACAGGAGCACCTTCTCCCCCCTCGTCCTCGCTACGGTCCGCAGTAACATGGTCAGTCCGAGAGCCTGGAAAGTCGCATCTGTAACGCCGTCACCGTCAATATCACCACGAAGAGCACTAAGGCTATAGCCGAAGCGTACCCCATCCTGTAGCTTTCGAAGGCGTACCTGTATATGAGCAGGGCTATCACCCTCGTAGCGTCCACAGGCCCTCCCCCCGTGAGCACGAAGACCCTGTCGAACATCTGGAACCCCGCGCTCAGGGCCAATATGAACTGTATGAGTATCACGAACCTTATCCTCGGCAGCAAGATATACCTCAACTTCTGTAAAGGTCCGGCCCCGTCTATCTCTGCGGCCTCGAAGAGCTCCTGAGGGATGCCCTGTATGGCCGCTAAGTATACCATGACCCCCATCCCTCCCCCTAAGAGCCCGGGGAGCACGAGGGAAAGCTTGGCAAGCTTAGGGTTCCCGAGCCAGTCCTGGGGAGGAAGTCCCAGCTTGGTTAAGACAGCGTTCAGCAGACCGTACTCGGGGTTGTACATCCACTTCCAGACTACCAGGGTCACCATGGGAGGGACCATAAGCGGAAGCAGATAGCAGACCCTGAACATGTACTGGCCCCTCCCCATCTCCCCCAACATTATGGCCTGCACCAGGGGCACCCAGAACCCTAATACGAGCCCCAGGAGGAAGAGGATGAGGTTGTTCCTCCAAGCTATCCAGAAAAGGGATGAGGAGAAGGCCTCCTTGAAGTGCTTCAGCCCCACGAACTCTCCCGGAGGGTCCAGGATGCTCCAGTCGTAGAGGCTCATCCTGAATACCTGGAGCATGGGGATGTACTTGAAGAGCACGAAGACCAGAAGGGCCGGCGCTACGAAGGCCAGACCTACGAGCTTCCCCTTGCACATCCCTCGGCGAGCTTCCTCTCTATCTCGCGGTTGAAGGGCTCCACGACCTCCTCGAGAACCCTCCCGGCGCACTTCTCCAGCTCCTCCCTAGGGTCCGCCCCGGGGTCCACCAGTACCGCCTGGATGGGCCTGGCGAGGTAGGGCTCTATCCGGTCCTTTAGGTAGTACTCCATCCTTCCGTACTTCAGGGACGTGGCCGAGGCCTCGCCCCACTCCTCGGGCATGGTGAGGTAGTCCTCTACCCTGAGGCCCTTGTAGAACGTGGCTATCGGATACCACAGGTGGGCCTCCTCCATCATCTTGAGCCTCTTTATCATGGCCTCCTTAGAGGTCATGAACCTTATGTACTCCCAGGCGGCGTCCCTCTTCTCCTTGGACGAGCGGGGGTTTATTATGTAGAACTCCCCTCCGATCTGCGTCGCCCTGATGCCCGTGGGTCCGGCAGGAAGCGGGGCTATCCCTATCTGCTCGGGCCTCAGGCCCTCGTTAAGGAAGTCCCCTATCCATGCGGGGGAGCTTATTATCATGGCCGCCCTACCCTGGACGAAGTCCCTCCTGTTGTCCTGGTAGCTCTGGAGGGGGTTGGGCTGTACACACTTGTACTTCCACCTCAGGTCCTTGTAATACTGAAGGGCCCTTACGGCGGGCTCCTCGGTGAACCTTATCCTGCACCTCCCGTCCCGGAGCCTCTCCGTGACCTCCCCACCGGCCTGCCAGACGTATATCTCCCAGTGCCAGCTCGCCCACTCCTGCCCCAATATAGCGAAGCCGTACCTGTACTTCTTGGGATCGGTGAGCCTCCTTGCGTACTGGGCGAACTCCCACCAGTCCTTGGGCGGCCTTTTGGGGTCCAGTCCAGCCTCCTCGAAGAGGTCCTTCCTGTAGACCAGTGCTAAAACGTAAAGCTGGCTCGGGACCCCATATATGTGCCCGTCCTTCGTAGCGGGGGCGAAGGCCGCTTCCACAACGTCCTCGAACTGCGGGTCCCCCCTTATGTATTCGTCCAAGGGATAGCAGAAGCCCTGATCTATCCAAAGGGGTATCGTGGGGAAGTGGGCGTTGTGGTAACAGTCGGGAGCGTTGTCCCCGGCCATGGCGGTGGTGAACGCCAGACGGTCGTCCGTCCTCCTACCCCCTATCGGCCTCCTCTGGACCTTTATGTGGGGGTGGGCCCTGTCGAACTCCCTCTGTATGGCCCCCAGGATCCTTCCTTCCGGAGTGTTAGGCGGCTCGTCCCAGGTGGTTATGCGCACCACCTTATACTCCCTCTCGTACCGCTCGGAGCAGGACGGGCCTCCCGTAAGGGCTAAGAATATGGCCGAGAGGTAAAAGATAGGGGGAAAGGGCACGTGCCCCTTCCCCCTCCTCTCACTCCATCCCGACATATACGGTGACGAAGGCCATGGTGTTGGTCTCCTTCTGCCCTCCGACCTTCCTCTCCATCCTCCTCACACCCGCGTTGGAGGTGAGCTTGTAGCCCATGTAGCTGCTCGTGTTGGATATCTGGAAGGCCAAGGTGAGCTTCCTGAAGTCCTCCACGAACCCGGGAGGAGAGGTCTGGGGCTTCCTCATGAGGTTGTCGAAGATCTCGTACTCCACCCCCGACTCCAGCCTCAGCTGCTCGGTGAAGGCGTAGGTCAGGAGGAGGGAGAATATCTCGGAAAGTTCCTTCCTCTTCAACGCCCAGGGTTGTGTGGGAACTTCGTACTTGTACATCTGTTTCCACCTCGGCCAGATGCTTAAGTTCCTGAATAGCTGGATCTTATAATCAGCCTTGTTTATCATTCCGAAGAACTTTCTGTCCCTTTTACCCTTCGCCTGTGTCCCCCTCTGATGGTAGATCTCGTACTTGAACTTGTTCCTAAGGGGGAAGAACTTATTCCAGTTCACCTCGAGGTAGGTGGTGTTCATAAAGGTGTTAAGGGCCACGAGGGGGTCGGAGAACTCCTGAAGCATGCCAGCGGAGAACGGGGGCTGGACCCATTGTATCAGGTCGTCGGGGATGTCGTCCCTCACGCTCCTTACGAAGTCCATGAACTTCACCTCCAACCCCTCCCTCGGAAAGTCCCTGTCCAAGGTCAGGAGCCCGTATGTGGACTCGCTCCTCCTGTCGCTGGCTATCTCCTCCTCCCTCAGGTGGCCCACCATGAGCCTGCTTCCCGGGGTTATCTCCACACCTATGTATACGTTGTATCCCTTATGTCCCCTCCTGTAGGGATAATCGGGCTGGTCGTCGTTCTCGAACCTGTCTATCACGGTGTTGTTGTTCATGTCCGTCCCGAACAGGAACTCTGGAGGATCGACGTCGTACCTCAGGAAGGGCTCTTCGTAATCGGGGAGGAGGTTATCGTTCTCGTTGAAGTCGGATATTAGGTCGTTGTTCTCGTCGAGGCCCGGGAAAACCTCCCTGTCCGGGATGTTGTTAGAGTATATCCCGGTGTACCTCCTCCCCCAGTCCGGGTACCTGTCCTGGTCGTCGTTGTCGTCCACGAACTCGTACATATAGTGTTGCTTGTTCTCAAAATCTATCCTCCCGGCGTCAGGTATGAACATGGAAGTCGAGTAGTCCGGGTCTATGTGGAAGACCTCCCCGTATGCGAACCATGGGTAGGCCGTCTGCGAGGCCGTAGCGTAGAAGGCCTCGTAACGGTCCGAAGCAAGCGCCTGGTCCGTCCTTATGTTCTGGTTCGGGAACCTCCTGTACCTGTTGTTCAGTACATACTCCCCCTTGAAGTTAAACCCCTTAAAGTCGTTCACCTCGAGGGTGACCCCTCCCAGCTCGTTCGCTGTGGGAAGGCCGTACTGGAACCTGACCACGGTCTGGTTGGAACCGTCCCTTACGTTCCCCGGCGCCCTCGCTACCAGGAGGTACACCGGTTCCCCTGCTGCGTTGGTCTGCATGTTGGAGGAGACCTCGACCCTGTAATCGTTCGCCAGGACCAGGACCACCTCTATCCTACGTATCTCTCTGAAGTCGGTTATCCTGTCCTCGACCCCCGGCCTGAAGTCGTGCTCTATGTCGTATATGAGCGTCACCGTGTTGTCCCCGCTCGCCTCCAACAATCCCCTCCTCCTGGTCCCACCCTCCACGAGGCGGTTCCTGACTATCTCAGGATGCTCGACCCCGTCCACAAATATCCTCTCCCTGAAGAGCAAGGCCCCACCCTCCCCGTCCTCAGGGGAGTCGTCAGAGAGCCTCACGAGCAGGGTCCTCACGTTCCCCGCGTTCAGGGCTCCGCTGAGCACCCCCCTCAGGGAGCTCTTGTCCATGGGGACGGAGCTGTTCTGGAGGCTCGCGTTCACATATGTGAGCCCGACCTTCGCGAAGTCGCCGAGTTGGGCCACTCCTCTGAACCCCAATAGATTAGCGAAAGTGGAGAGCTTGGCCGGAGCTGACTCCCCCCCGCTCGGGAGTATCCCAGGGTTGTCTATCCTGGAAGCCAGGAAAGTGAAGGCGTACTTGTCGCTCACGAAGTCCCACTGGAGGCCGTCGAAGAGGGGCTTAGAGAAGGTCAGGGGAGTGAGGGTGGTCCTTATCCCCTCCCCTATCGTGAGGGCCGTGTGGTACTCGCCTTTGGAGCTCGACGAGACCACAAGCCTGTCGAACCAGTCCCTCAGGAACCTGTACTTTATGATCGAGCTCCCGAAGTCCATGGGATGTTCCTGGGTCCAGCTGTATACTGCCCATCCCTTCGTGATGTAGTTGCCGTATATGTCGTAGTACCTCCTCCCCTCGAGCTCTATGTCCACATATCTCCTGTAGAGGTCCCGGGCGTAGTTCGTGTAGTCCCAACCCTTCCAGCCGTATAGGTAGTACAAGGTCTGCGGCAGGTACCACTTCCTCAAGGTGGGGACCAAAGTCTCGGGCGATATCCGTGGTCCGGTCGTGGCGTAAGGGTTGAACAACCCCACCTCCATCCCGAACCCTCCGCCCGACGACAGCGCGAGGAGAACCCCTAAGAAGGCGAGCTTCCTCATATCGGCTCCTCCTTTCAGTACACGACGCATAAAAGGCGACCCACATACTGGGACCCCACGTCCGCGTCCACCTCCACCCTGCAGAGGTACGCCCCCGGGGGCACGAGCCTCCCCGAGCCGTCCCTCCCGTCCCAGGTGTACCTGTATCCCACCCCGGCCCTCCTCCCCAACCTCCGCACGAGCCTGCCTGCGAGGTCGTATATCCCGACCTCGGGGGGCCTCTCGACCTTAACAAGGTAGAACCTCACCTCGGCCAGGTCGTTCCTCCCGTCCCCGTCCGGGGTGATGACCTCAGGTTCTACGGAGAAATTCCTTATAAGACATTTACCTTCGGGAACCGACTGGAGGAAGACCATCGTGGCCCCCACTTCCTCAGGCTTCACCCCCTGCCAGATCCCGGGCCTGCGGGAGCTGAGCACGAACGCATCTAAGGGGGTCGCATACCTGAGCACCGTCGTCCTGAACCTCACGACCACGGAGTCCCCCTTAACATGGCGGGGGAGCTTCACCAACAGGGAATCCCCACTTACGGTGTAGGAGACATTGACCTCCTTCCCCCCCACCTCCGCAGAGACGGAGTCGGCGGGGGACGGCACCTTTATTAGGACCTCATCAAAACCGACGTCCCCTGGCCCAGCCGAGGGTTTCAACGCGTAGGCGAAGTACGTGGGCACGCCGAGCGCGGCCTCCCTCGGGGATATCCTCCCCACCACACCTCCCCCCACGAGGGGATCGTAGTATGGGATCGATACCTTCCTCAACCTCGGGGCCAACATCGGGTCTTCCGTGGAGAAGCACACCTTAAGCTGCACGAACCTCCTCGGGGTGGGCGAGGCGAACTCCTCCCCCGGAACCCGGTACGCGTTGCTCCATGGGCTCCAGTCCGCCCCCGGCCTCAAGATCTCCTCCACCCTTCCCCTCTGCCTGATCACAGGAGGTAGGCTCTTCCACTTGTCCTCCTGGACCTCCTTGCCGTTGGGAAGGTAATAGTGCCTCTCCCTCTCCAAGGTGTCCCCCGTCCTCGTCCTTATCGTAACGCTCGTGCCGGGAGGTGTCTCGGCTTCCCATTCCACCCTGAGCAAGCTCTTAGCCCCTCCCAAGTCTATGAAGGGGGAGGTCATCTCCACCTCCGCCGGGTACCCTTCGCCGTAGAGCATTATCTCGAATATGTAGTACCCGTAGATGCCGGTGCCGTACTCGTGATGGTAGAATATGTACCTAACCTTCCTCCTCGGGAAGGTGTGCACGAACTTGTACCTCCTCGGAGTCCTCCTGTTGTCCACCAAGGAAAGGAGCTGGTAATCGTAGTTACCCATTATCCTCTCCCCTCCGGCCGTGGGCAACCTCGTCCCGTCCGACGTGTAAAGGGCATATCCGAGGGCCCCCGTCCCGGCCTGGAAGGAACTCTTCCCCAACTCCTCCGGCCGCCAGGAGAGTATAACTATCTGATCCAGCCAGAACGCGGCCCCGAGGTCCCATTCGAACCACTGTCCCCCCGTCTTCCAGAAGGCCAACGCCGGCCTGGTCGCGTTCAGGACCAAGTACTGGTCCACCGTCCCATCGAAGATGTTGGGGGCCTTCAGGGTGAACTTCTCCCCCGCCCTTACGCTCCCGTCCCTCTTTATCGTCCCCAAAGCTATGTTATCTCCCACAGCCCTGACGTCTATCTCGGCCAGGGCCGCATCAGGACTTTTGGCCTGAGCTACGAACCTTATGTACTGCACGGCCATGAAGCCCAAGGTATCCGACGTCACCAGGTTCTCGCCCGTGGCCATGCCCTGGTCCACCGTGAAGAGTTTGTAATCCACCTCCCTTTCCGTGTTGGGTTTCGTAGTCGCCCCTACCTTTATGAACCTGTGCAGGTCCTTCTGGCCCGAAAGGCCGGCTCCCTCGCTCACATATACCGCGAAGTCCCTGAACGGCCTGGCTCCTACCGTGTCCGGGAATACGAGCCTTATCTCCTTGACCAGGACGAGCCTCCCTAAGTCGACCTCCACCCACCAATCCTCCAGGGGATCGTCCGGGTCGGGCTTCCAGTACGTGTCCTCCCTCCCGTCCGTAAGGTACCTCAGCCCCCCCTCGTCGGACCCGGCCCTCAGGCCACCCCTCACGATACCCCTCTCTACCGTCTTATGTTGGAATTCCCCTGCGTTCTCTATGGGATCTACCTCCCTCCTGAACCACCTCAACTCCACGCTCCCGTCTTCGCCGAACTTCAAGAGCCCCTTCGGATACTTCCACTTCTCCCAGGGGAGGTCCCGTGGTACCACGTATTCCCCCGCGATCCCTTGGGAAAAGGTCATAAAAAGGACCACTACGAGCATGACCGCCTCCTAATACGCCACACAGACGAGTCCGGTTCCCTCGGACCTCCCGTTCCCGGTGCTCACCACGACCCTACAGAGGTACACGCCCGGAGGCACGAGCTTTCCACCTTCGTCCCTGCAGTCCCACCTCAAGTGATACCTCCCCTTCGGGAGCTTCCCCGAGAATAGCTCCCTTATCCTCCTGCCGCTCAGGTCCCTAACCTCCACCTCCACCGACACCCCCTCCACCTGGAATATGTGAAACGAAACCACGGTCTCCTCGTCCATCATGTCCCCGTTTGGGGTGGCGACCTCCGGGTGGACGCCGAAGGAGGAGAGGGGTCCGAGGGACTGCTCGGATGTGAAGACCTGAAGCCCATCCGTAGAGACGTCGGGGTTCGCGTCCCCGGGGTCTATGGACTGCGGGAGGTTCTCCCCTTCGGTGTTGAAGGCCCTCCCCGCGAAGTACACCCCCGAACTTAGAAGCGCGGTCCTGAACTTCAGCCTGACGGGCAAGTTATTTCCCATAGTAATCCTGGAGGGGAGAAGGACCGTAATCTCCCCATCGCCCTCCACCACCTCCCTCGGAGCGACGTCCCTGAACGGCTCCCCCATCTCCAGTCCCACGAACCTGGTCCCAGGGGGGACCTCCAAGCTCACCCCGTCGAACCCCTCCTGCCCCGGGGAGGTGAACTCAGCCCTTACGTCGTAGACGAAGAGGGTGTCTACGCCAGCGGGGACCTCCACGACGCCCCCCGGCGGACTGGGCTCGTCCGCCAAGGAAATCTCTCCCAAGATCTTAGCTGCTAAAAGGGAGGAATATTCGAACGCCAAGGAGTCCAACCTTCCGAAGGCGAAGGGGTCCTCACTTTCCAACCTGAACCTGAACTGGAGGTACTGCCTACCATCCGAAGAGCGGACCTCCTCCCCCGAGCTTCCGTACGGCGAGGACCAGGGGTCCCAGTTTTTGTCGTCCTCCGTGACCGAGCCTCTCATGCCGGGAAGGGGCGCCTGGCCGACCCGTGGGGCCGGGGCCCTCTCGTATTCCCTCCTGCTCACCTCCACCTCGTCCCCGAGCTCTCCCACTATGTGGTAAGCGGTGGGGGTATCGTCCGAACCCGTCTTGGTCTCCAGGGTGAGCTTCACGGGTGCGCTCTCGTCCTCAAAGTACTCCCCGATGGCCGTCCTCCTGAACTTCCTAAACTTATAGAAGATCCTCCCGAAGTTCACGGGCTCCCCGAACGATATGGCCTTAGAGACGTACCAAGCATTGGGTGGGAAACCCTCCCCGAACACCTGGATCTCCGCCAACGTATATGTCTGGGGCATGAGGTTGAACTTGAGCCTTATGAAGCGCACGAACTGGGTTGGGAAGGTCACCTCGACTATGCTCTTCGAGTTGGCCGTGGTACGCGCCACCACATTTTCCAAGGAATGATAGGCGTAGTTGGGGACATCCTCTATCTCGGTGAGGAGGTATCCCTTGGGCTTCAAAGCGAGCGAGACCTCGTAAGCCTTGGGGAAGTCGTCCCTGTAGAGCCCTCCCCTCCTGTCCACCCCCTTCTGAGGGGGGAAGAACCTTATCCTGTTCACCGGGACGGGTATCCCCAGATCTATGGTATACACCTCCTGGTCCAGTATGGCGTACCCGAACTCCCAAGCACCTCCAGTCACGGTGCCCAACCTATAGTACTCGTCCCTCGGCACGAGGGTCTTCAAGGTCTCACAGTTGAGGGTATCCCCATCTATAAGCTCCGCCGACACCCAGCCGTTCTCGGCCTGCCAGATCCTTGGATGAAGGCCGAGGGTCTTCATCTCCGCCTCCATCCCCCTCTTCCCCCTCCTGTACCACTCGAGGCCGAATATGTTAGTAAGCTCCCTCCCTCCGGGTGGAGGTGTGAGGATGTTCTCCCAGGGCTTAAGCTCCCTCGGCTGTACCGCCCCGGGTACGGTCCCGTAGTCCAACGCCACCGAAAGCTGGGCGACCTCCTCCCACGGCCTCCCCCCGCCGCCCACGACCATGAGCCTCCTCTGGGCTAAGACCCCCGTCGGAATCGCTACGAGGAGCAGAACCGAGGTCAACGATCTAACCTTCACCTACAGGCCTCCTCAGTAGACCACCGTGACGGTCCTGAGCTTCCTGAAGACCTTGGTGTGCGTATCCATCGATACCTCAAGGACGTATACCCCCGGAGGTACGGGCCTCCCCCTTCCGTCCCTCCCGTCCCAACTCTCCTCGTACCTCCCCGGCCCCCGCTCGCCCGAGAACAGCCTTCTGAGCAAACGCCCGGATAGATCGTAGACCACAACCTCCACGGATGCCTCCTCCATGAGCTGGACTATCTCGTAGGATACCTCGGCCACGTCCCCCATCCCGGGGGTCAGGACGGGAGAGGCCCTTACATCCCTCAAAGGCTCCTCCAACGAGCCGAACACCCACAGGGTGTTCGTAGAGACCTCCCTGTTCGCATCCCCCGGGAATATGGGCTGAGGTAGGCTCCCTCCCGTGTCCAGAAGCCATCCCCTGAAGAGGGTGCTGTACACCAAAGGGGTTGCCTTGAACACCACCCTGAGGGTAAGGTCGTTCCTCACCCTGTGCGAGGGGAAGTAGACCTCTAAGCTTCCTTCCCCGATCCTCACGCTGTCGGGCTCCACCTCGGAGAGGGGACTGCCCATAAGGAGCTCCACGAAGGAAGGCCTGCCCGGCGTCTCTATCCTGATGCCGTCGTAACCTCTAAGGCCTTCGGAGTGAAACTCCGCCCTCACGTCGTAGGTGAAAGTGGTCTCCCTTCCGGTCCGGGTGGTCGCCACCCCGGCCCGCGGAGTGGGCTGACCGAGGAGCGCCACCTCCCCGAAGGCGCCGTCCGCCAAAGGTAGGGAGTAAAGGACCGAAAGCTGGTCCACCTGCATGGCCCCCTGGGAAGTTCCTTCGAACTGAAGACGAAACTGGAAGTACCTCCGGGGGCCGGGAAGGAAATCCAGGGGAAGCTCCAAGGTCCCCGCGGCCTCGGCCTTAAGGAGGTTGGACCAGGGGCTCCAGTTGGCCGCATCCGTCCTTACGGGCCCCTTCTCCCAGTCCTCCAAGTTCCTGTACTCCTCCT
>DTYS01000262.1 GCA_012961755.1 Candidatus Latescibacterota bacterium | reverse complement strand
GGCTAACAGTCTGCGACGCCCTTCCAGCATAGCTCACCTGAAGGTGACCTTGACCTTCCCCCATGTCGTCCCCTCCACCACCTCCGAGGCCACGATTATCTGCATTTCGTAGAACTCGGCCGGACCGAAGTCCCAAAATTCCAGGTTGTCGGCCACGGTCCCAGGTGGGAACTCCATCTCTACCCAGGAGTCGGTGGCGTACGATGCGTCCTCCACCTCGGCCACGAGCTTCCCTTCGGGGGACCTTCCGAGCCCCTCCAGGCTCAGCTTCCCTCCTAAGTAGGCCTTGACCTTGTAACCTCCGGCCTCCCCTCCGACGTACACCCTGAACTTCCTCAGTTCCACGGGTTCGGGAAGCTCTATAGCGAGTATACCTTTGCTCAGCCACCGGAAGGAGGCCGGGTTTTCGTCGTTACCCGGGTACTTTCCGTCCGTGAGGGCGGATATGTCCCCCTCGTAAGCGTTGTAGGTGGTCGCCCTTGTCACGGCGTCCGGCGCCACGTTCCTCAGGGCCGAGCCCGCCAACCCCAAGGCCATTAAAAGAACCACGAGGACCAACATCACCCCTCCCTTACGGCTTCAGCTAAGGCGTCCAAAGCTCTCCCAACGTCGGCATCGTCTATCCAACGGTGCGTGACTGCCCTGAAACCGAAATCCGGACGGAATCCTATGAGGACCCCCCTCTTCCTTAACCTCGCCACGAGCCTGTCCCCGTGGGTGCGGTCCACGAGGTCGAAATAGACCATGTTGGTCCGCACCCTGGCGGAATCTATCGTATATCCCGGTATCTCGGCTATCCCCTCCGCCAGCATCTTGGCCCTCCTGTGGTCCTCGGCCAGCCTCTCCACCATATCCTCCAAGGCCACGATCCCAGCGGCAGCCAACACTCCAGCCTGACGCATACCGCCCCCCAACGCCTTCCTGAGCCTCCTCGCCTCGTCTACGAACTCCTTCGTCCCACAGACCACGGAGCCTACGGGGGCACATAGTCCCTTGGTGAGACAGAAGCTTACGGAGTCCACGTACCTTGTAAGCTCCAGAACGTCCACCCCCAAGGCCACCGAGGCGTTGAATATCCTGGCCCCGTCCAGGTGAACCTTCAGCCCGTACCTATCGGCCAGCTCCCGCACCTTCCGGAAGTAGTCCGGAGGTACGGCTGCCCCACAGCACCTGTTGTGGGTGTTCTCTAAGCAGATGAGTCTGGTCCTGGGGAAGTGCACGTCCTCCGGCCTTACGGCGGCCTCCAAGGCACTGAGGTCCATGGTCCCGTCCGGCAGGTTGGGGACGGGCATAAGGGAGATCCCTCCCAAGGCCGACGGGGAGCCACACTCGTAGAGGAAGGTGTGGGACCTGTCTCCCAATACCACCTCCTCCCCCCTACCGCACTGGGCCAGAAGCGAGACCAGGTTCCCCATGGTCCCGCTGACCACGAAGAGCCCGGCCTCCTTGCCCATGCGTTCCGCGGCCATCTCCTCCAACCGCCTTACTGTAGGGTCCTCCCCCAAAACGTCGTCCCCCACCTCGGCCTTGTACATGGCCTCCCTCATCCTCTCGGTGGGATG
>DTYS01000261.1 GCA_012961755.1 Candidatus Latescibacterota bacterium | reverse complement strand
GGTCAGCCTGTGCCTTCCGGCCATGACGTTCTCCAAGACGGTCATCCCGGCAAAGGGCCTGACGTTTTGGAAGGTCCTTGATATCCCCATCCTCACCACCTGGTCCGGCCTTCTGCGGTCTATTCGCTCCCCCTTGAAGTACACCTCTCCGGAGTCGGGCTTCTCCACCCCGGTCACTACGTGGAACAGGGTTGTCTTGCCAGCTCCGTTAGGACCTATGAGGGCCTTTATCTGGTACCTTTCCACCTCGAAGCTAACCCCCCTGAGGGCCCTAACGCCTCCGAAGCTCTTCTCGACCCTCTCTATCCTCAGAAGGGACATGGCGAAACCTACAAGGTCGAAAGCACCTCAAGCATCTCCTTGACCCTGGACGTATAGCTGTGGTTCTCGAGGACCTCCCTCTGACCCTCCGAAGATATCCTCCTCCTCTCATCCTCGTGGAGGAGGTAGTATTCCACCTTCTCGTACGCGTCCACTATCCCCGAGAAGAAGACCAGATGCTTCCCGTCCCTCAGGAGGTCGAAACCTCTAACCTCCTGGTAAAGCAGAAATCCTCCGCACGCTAAGACGTTCCACAGTCTGTTGGATACGGTGCAGGTCTTGCCCCGCATCCACAGGAACGAATGGAGGCCTAAGATGACCTTGGAGTTCCTACATACTTTCCTGTAGTCCTCCCCGAACACCCGCCTTCCCGGCACCCTGCAGGACCTTCTGAGGGCGTCCCAGCCCTCACCCCAGACCGTAAGCTCGTACCTCCTGCCTAAGAGCTCCAGGAACTTCAGCCTGTACTCGTCGCCGTTGTTGTTCCCTATGAAGGCGACCTCCGAGCTGCTCTCCTCCCGCGATAGGGTCCCCGGGACCTTAGGAACGTAATATCCCTGGGGGAGGTGGAAGGCCATTACCCCTTCGGCCCGGAATTCCTCCGCGTCCTCCGGGGATACGGTGAAGAAGCACCTCACCCTCTTCGCCCTTTCCAATATCCTCATGTCCTTACGGCTGTCGAGGTACCACATCACCGTTGGGCATAGGTCGGAGGCGTAGCTTAAGGTCTCCGGACGGAGGTGAAGGGCCTTGGAGAAGTACACCAAATCCGGGCTCCACCGCCTAAGGACGCCCCTGAAGAGCCTGTTCGTCAGGGCTTCGCCCGTCCAGCTTGCGAGCTTCACATCGTCGAAGACCTTAACACTGAAACCTAACCGTGCGAACGCCTCCTTCAGGGCGTACTCCGTCCTCAGGGGGTCGTCCCCCCTTCCTACGAGCAGGACCCTCTGCATCCTCGGAGGCAACCTTCGGTGAAGGATATAAGCTGGGCTGCCCTCCTTGCGTAGGTGAAGTCCGAGTTTACCCTCTCGTAGCCCCTCCTCCCCATCTCCACGCTCTCCTCCCTGTGGGTCATCATCCACCTGAGGACCTCCGCCAGGTCCTCCTCTGAGAAGTTTGAGGGGACGAGCATCCCAGTCCTTCCGTCCAGGACCGCCTCGGGGATGCCCCCCGTGCGGCTCCCCAGCACGGGGAGGGCGAAGGCACCGGCCTCCAGGAAGGCTATCCCGAACCCCTCCACCTCGCACCCGTCCCTGTCGTACAGCGACGGCATCACGAACATGTCGGAGCTCCTGTAAACTTCCGTAAGCTCCCTTCTGTCGACGAAGCCCCTCAGCACGACCTTGCCCTCCACCCCGGTCCTGCGGGCGAGGTCCCTGAGGCCCCCTCCGTCCCCACCTCCTACGACCTCGTAACGCAGGTTCGGGAAATCTCGGGCCAGGAGGCCCAGGGCCCTTATAACCATGTGTATCCCCTTCCTCCACGCAAGGCGGGCCACCGTCAACAGGGTCGTCGTCCCCTTGGAGAAGGGTTCGGCGGTGTCCTCCAGACCTAAGAACTCGTCCGGGACAGCTGGATGCAGGACGAGCGCCGGCTTAGAGCGCAGGGGTAGGACCTCCTCGACCAGCTTCAAGGTGAAGTGGCTGTTGGTGACCACGCCGGCGGCGCGTCCGAAAACGAAGTACACTAAGGGCCTTTTGGCAGGGTTCAGCTTCAACCTCCTGCGGAGCATAAGCACGTCGTTTCCATGGAAGAATAGGAAGTATGGAATTCCGAAAAGCTTATGGAAGACGAAGATGGGATACGAGAGGACGCTGAAGTTCCCGCACAGGACCACGTCGAAAGGATACTGCCTGTGGACCTCCTTAATCCTCTCGTACAATATACGGTACCTCCCCACACCTCCGCCCTGCTCCATCCCGAAACTGAGGACAGCTATCCCATCCTTCGGGAGGTGGGAGGCGAGGCCTCCGTAATAGGCCGACATGCCTCCGGGCTTGGGAGGGAAGTCCCTGGTCACCAAAAGGTACCTCATCACCTCACCTGCCTGAGGTACAGTCTCCTGTAAGGTCCCTCCTCAAGGATGAGTTCCTCGTGCTTACCCTCCTGGACTATCCTTCCGTGCTCGAGGACTATTATCCTGGAAGCATCCCGCACCGTCGAGAGCCTGTGGGCTACGATGAAGACGGTCCTACCCTCCATGAGCCTGGCTATCGCGTCCTGGACCAGGGATTCGGACTCCGGGTCCAAGGAGGATGTGGCCTCGTCCAAGATCAGGATGGGAGGGTTCTTGAGGAGGGCACGGGCTATGGCGAGCCTCTGCCTTTGACCTCCAGAGAGGTTCGTGCCCCTGTCCCCTACGACGGTGTCGTATCCCAGAGGGAGCCCCTCTATGAACTCGTGTGCGTTGGCGGCCTTGGCAGCCCTCACAACCTCCTCTAAGGGCGTGTCCGGCCTACCGTAGGCTATGTTGTTCCTCACGGTGTCGTTGAAGAGGACGACCTCCTGGGAGACTATCCCGACGAGGTTCCTCAGGGAACTGAGCTTGTACTCCCTGAGGTCTACGCCGTCCAAGAGTATCCTCCCCTCGATAGGGTCGTAGAAGCGCGGTATCAGGTCCACGAGGGTGGTCTTGCCGGCCCCGCTAGGGCCCACTATGGCCAGCACCTCCCCCCTCCTGACGTAGAGGTC
>DTYS01000260.1 GCA_012961755.1 Candidatus Latescibacterota bacterium | reverse complement strand
TTCGGACTTCGGATATTTCCTCATCTTGAGCCCGAAGGCCATGTTCTGGTAGACCGTCATGTGGGGGTAGAGGGCATAATTTTGGAACACCATGGCGACATCCCTGTCCTTGGGGGGAAGGTCGTTCACAAGTCTACCGTCTATGTATATCTCCCCCTCCGTCACCTCCTCCAACCCCGCTATCATCCTTAAAGTCGTGGACTTTCCACATCCTGAAGGTCCCACGAGCACCACGAACTCCCTGTCCTCGACCTTCAGGTTCATATGGTCCACGGCCACCACCCTCCGATCGAACACCTTGGTCACATCCTTCAAAACGACCTCCGCCATATCGGCACCTCCTTCCCGGGAGCGAATTATGTAAAATGTTCCAATAGCTTAGCCAGAACCTTCTTCAGCTCCCTCCTGTCCACGACCATGTCCAAAAATCCGTGCTCCAAAAGGGACTCTGCCCTCTGAAAGCCCTCGGGAAGCTCCTCCAGCCCAAGCGCTTGTTTTATAACCCTGGGACCTGCGAAGCCTATCAGAGCCCCGGGCTCGGCTATCAGCACGTCCCCCAACATCGCGAAGCTCGCCGTCACCCCGCCAGTGGTGGGGTGCGTCAGCACGCAGATGTAAGGAAGGCGGGCCTCGGAAAGTTCCGTGAGCTTGGCGCTCGTCTTGGCCATCTGCATAAGGGAGAGCGCCCCCTCCTGCATCCTCGCCCCGCCCGAGGAGGCAACCACCACAAGCGGCCGTCCGTCGGATACGGCCCTATCCACAAGCCTTACGAACTTCTCCCCCACTGCCGAACCCATGCTTCCACCTATGAACCCGAAGTCCATAACTCCGAAGGCCACGGGATGTCCTTCTATGCTGCCTGCACCGGTGCGGAGGGCGGAGTTCGTCCCCGTCCTCCTCCGAGCCTCCCTCACCCTATCAGTGTACCTTTTACTGTCCTTGAACTTAAGCGGATCCGCTGAGGTAAGCTCCGCGTACATCTCCTCGAAGCTTCCAGCATCCAAGAGGATATTTATATATTCCTTATGACCTATCCTGAAGTGATATCCGCACTTTGGACATACCCAAAGGGAAGTCTCAAGCTCCCTCCTGTACAATATCTCCCCACATCCCTCACACTTGACCCAAAGGTCTTCGGGAAGTTCCCGTTTGGTCAGGGTCCTTATACCCTTCTTCATCCTCTCGAACCACTTCATCCCAACTCCATAATTATAACTTTCTTCGGAACTTAGCAGCTGGAATGCCCATCTTCTCCCGGTACTTGGCCACGGTCCTTCTGGCCACCTTCACCCCTTCCTCCGCAAGCTTATGTGAGATTTGTTCGTCGCTCAGGGGATTGCTCGGGTCCTCGTTCTCTACCAACTCCTTTATCCTGTCCATAACGCTCTTGGCAGCTACCTCCCCGTCTGAGGAACCAAGGGCACTGCTGAAGAAGAACTTCATAGGGAAGAGGCCGTGGGGGGTCTGGACGTACTTCCCGCTTACCACCCTACTTACCGTCGAAGGATGCACTCCCACCATGTCCGCGATCTGTTGGAGGGTGAGAGGTTTGAGGTAAGAGATGCCCCGGTCGAAAAACGGCCTTTGGGCTTCGACGATAGCCTCCATAACCTTCCTCATAGTGGTCCTTCTCTGATGTATGGCCTTCAGAAGCCACCTCGCCGACCTCAACCGCTCCAAGATGTACCGTTTGACATCTTCCTCCAAGTCCCCCTCCCTCAGGAGGGAACGATACAGAGGGCTGATGCGGAGGGATGGGACGGAAGAATCGTTGACTATGACCTCGTACTCCCCGTCCTTGCGCTCTACTATAAGGTCGGGGACTATGGGCATGGCCTCATCCCCGAAGTTCGCCGAGGCGGGCTTGGGGTTAAGCTTCGATATGATATCCTCAGCTTCCTTAAGCTCCTCCTCCGTCGTCCCTAAGTCCCTTAAGAGCTTCCAATACTTCCTTTCTATAAGATCGCTAAAATGGTCCCTAACTATGCGCATAGCCAATGAGTCCTCAAGCCCCATCTCCTTAAGTTGGATCATAAGGCTCTCCCTCACATCCCTCGCCCCGACACCCGGAGGGTCCATCGTCTGGACCACCCTGAGGACCCTCTCCACATCCTCCTCAGGGAAGTCTAAGGACTCGGCTATCTCCTCCACAGGACAACAGAGGTATCCATCTTCGTCTATGTTGCCTATTATGGCCTCACCTATCTCTATGTCCCTTGGGTCGGAGAGCATAAGGTGAAGCTGAGAGCGAAGGTGATCCCCCAAGGTCGTCCGTGAGGAGTACTGGGGCCTCCTGTCCTCCTCCACCTCCTCCCGTTCCTCCTGTGTCCCCATAAGCTTAAAGCCGTCCTCAAGGATGGCATCCCAGTCCACATCTTCCATGTCCTCCTGTGACTCCTCGGACCGGGACAGATCCTCAAGTTCTTCGGACTCTAAGAGGGGGTTGGATTCCAGCTCCTGCTTCACCACCTGCTCCAGTTCCAAGGTGGGAAGCTGGAGCACCTTAAGGGAAAGGAGCTGTTGGGGAGCTAAGATCTGCCGTAAGCTGAGTTTCTGAGAAAGTTGCACGAAGCCCCCTGAGCTAAGCACACGACCTTCCCGGGACAAAAAATACATACAAAATCCCCTCTTCGCAACCCCCTTATCATAACAGGCCTGGCCTCGCCATAACAGCTACGGATATCTCCTCGGCTCCGGCCTCCTTGAGCACCTTCGCACATTCGGAGGCCGTGGCCCCCGTGGTCAGCACATCGTCCACGAGCAGAACTTTCTTCTTCCCTAAGGACATCCTCGCACGGAAGGCGTCCCTGACGTTCTCCTCCCTCCTCCGGACGTCCAAGCCTGTCTGCGAGGGGGTGTTCCTCGAGCGGCTCAGGGCCTCCTCTACCGGGACCCCGACGACCTCTCCCACGCCCGAGGCTATCTCCCAGCTTTGGTTGTACCCCCTCTCCCACTTCCTTCTGGGATGAAGGGGCACCGGGACTATAAGCTGGAGGTCCGAGAACTCTGGAACCGCCCCGAGCTTCTCCCCCATCCACCTCCCGAGGGCCCTCCCCAAGCTCCTCCTGTGGCGGTACTTCACGAGATGTATCACCTCCTGGACCCTCCCATCGAAGTCCGCCAAGACGAACAGCTTCCCACCCCAAGGCATCTCGGATACCTCCCCCCTGAAGTTCCCCTTGATCTCCTCCCAACATCCTCCACATATCCCGGCATCCCCTCCCTCGGGCTCCCCACCGCAGAGGGGGCACTTAGGGGGAAAGAGGAAGTCCAAGAGGGCCGTCCAGAACTGAAGTATGAGCCTTTCCATCTCTAAGTCCTTATCGGATACTTTCCTATCTCCTTAGCGTACTGGACGACCTTTATCAGGGTGTCGGGGTTCACCCCAGGGTATGTCTCCCCTCCTATCGCCAACGCGTACCCACCCCCCGGGGCCCCTATCCTTATGGCCCGTTCTACGGCCGGCCGGGCCCTCTCGAAATCGTAGTAAAGGTCCTTGCAGTTCAGGCCTCCGGAGAAGAAGACCTTCCCTCCTAAGTCCCTCTTTGCGTTCTCCACATCGCTGAACCCACCTATGTCCATCTCCGTGAGCTTCATGACGTCGGCGTAGGTCTTGAAGTGGTGGTCGTTCGGACCGTCCGCGTGGAGGTACCTTCCCCTCCTCCCGTACCTCTCGTAGATGGCCATGTTGTACGGCATGACCATCTCCCTGTACATGGGGTCGGATACGAAGGCGGAGTTGTCGTCCGCGAGTCCTATGCTCTCGGTCCTTACGCCGAAGTACTTGTCGTGGAACTCTCTCAGCTTGAAAAAGGCTAACAGCAGCTTCCTGAAGAACCTATGTATGAGCTTCGGTTCGGTGTACATGAGCTCGTAGACGAGGGTAGGGTTCATTATGGCACAGGCGCAGGAGAGGGGCGGATGTATCCCGAACCCACCACCTACTGGAAGGTGGTCCAGTCCCATCTTCCTCGCCAGCTCCTTGAACCTCTCGTACTCCTCGTAGACCCACCTCACCTTAGGGTGGTCCTCGGGGTCGGGTATCCGGAGCTTCTCTATGTCCTCGGGTGTCTCCAAGCGTGGGACTATCCTCGGGGATGTATCGTCGGGGTACTCTATGGGACAGTCGAAGTAGAGCCCCTCGTACACCGGACCGAGGTCGAGGTGGAGCCCGTAGCCGGTCCTGTCGTCCCCGAGCTCCTCGAAGGCCCACCTGAGGCCCCTCACCTGGACCTCTATGCTCAGCTCCCTATCGATGTAATAATCCCTTATGTTGTACCCGAAGAGCTTCGTGTAGAAACTACCGGCAGTGCTTATCGTTATGGGAATCCTGTCGGGCTCCTGGAACCTCTTGGCGACCTCCAGCCTCATGGCTGACTCCTTGATCCGATCCTCATACTTGGCCGGGTCGAACTCAAGCTTCACCTGCACCTCCTTTGAGCTCCACATCCTGGGACCTCGCCTCGTGCCTTACGGCGGCAAGCGCTCCATAGAATCCTCAGCGTTCGACCTCGAGCATCCACTTCCCACCTCTTCCGAGCCACACCTCCGGATTTTCCCCCACGACCTCCATCCTCTCCACCCCCTCCGGAGGGGCATCCGGAGAGGTCCTCTCCCCGTCCACGAAGAGCCTTCCGGAGCAGGGCAGGACTATATGGACCTTGGATTCCTCGGGAACCCTAAGCTCCAACGAGAACCTCTCCCCCCTCTCCCAGCTGACTTCGACGTCTCCACGGGGCGTGGGAACCTTCCCCCAACACTTAGAAAGGCCGCCCGGATGTGGGGCTATCCCCACGACCGAAAAGCCCGGTCCCTCGGGATATACCCCGAGCACATGCACGGTCAGGAAGTATGTAGGGGCCGAGGACCAGGCGTGGCACCAGCTCCTGGTCCAGCGGTCCTTCCGGAACCCGGGGAAGGTCTCCCAGAACGTGGTGGCACCCTTCTCTATCATGAACCCCCATCTCTCCCTCGTAATCTCCAACATCTCCTCAGTCCTCCCCTCCCTGACGAGCTGCTCGAAGAGGAAGAAAGTGAAGAAAGGGCTTCCCATCTTGACCACACCTTCCGGAGGGTAGAGCATAAGTTCCCTGCACCTTTCGGCCCTCTCCCCATCGACACAATCGCATAGGAGCGCCATAGTCTGGGTCTGGTGACTTATCACGGGACTGGGACCTCCGTCTTCCCTTATGCAGTCCACGAACGCCCCCTTCTCGTCCGACCAGAGGTGCCTGTTGACGGCGTCCTTGAGGGAGTCCGCCGCCTCCCTCCACCTCAGGGCGTCACCTCCCTCTCCCATTATATCGGCCACCTCGGCGGCCTCCCTCAGAGCCCTAACTAACAGGAAGTTCTGGTGTGCGACCACCCCCCTCCGGGGCGTGTCCATCGGAGCCCAATCGAGCATGTTCCAAGCCTCTATCTCAAGGAGCCCCTGTTTGTTACGGTATTTCAGGAACCTGTCGCACGTCCTCCTGAGGGTGGGATATATACGCTCGAGGAAGTCCCGGTCCCCCGTCCACTGCCAGTGCTCCCTTATGGCCCTTATCCAAAGTAGGCTCCAGGCCGTAAGTATGTTCCGCCATCCGCTCGGCACGTGGGACTCCGGGACAGGGGAACGCTTCAAAGAATCGGCCGCTTGGAGCAGACAGTGTGCGGTGATGCGCGGGTCGCCATATGTGACCCAGTTCACGAGGGCCTCGTTCCTCGCATCCCCAACCCAGTGGGTCTGCTCGTACGCAGGGCAGTCCAGGTAGGTATCGTCCATGCAGAGCCTGAGGGTGTACCGACCCACCTCCCAGAGGGCGTTCAGAAGCTCGTCCGAGCAACGGAACTCTCCCCTCTTCGGGGCGGGGTACGTGCTCAGTCGGGAAGTAATGTACCGGACTTTTATAGGCCTCGAGAAGTTCCTGAAGACCACGAAGGCGTACCTGAACCCCCTCTTGAGGTAGGACCTGTACCTCTGCCTCCCCTCCCTGCATACGTACCTCAGGGAGTTGTTGAGTCCGTGGGTGAGGAGTACCTCGCCCTCCTGTATGCCCTCGAAAAAGTTGAAGTCCACGACCGCCCCCTCGGGAGCGTCCACCTCGAACTCCGTATAGGCCAGGAGCTCCCTTCCAAAGTCTATAAGGGCCCTTACATCTCCCAAGTCTGAGGGATATATTACTGTCCAATCGTGGTTTGGGGAGAGCAGGGCTTCGGGGTCCTCTACCTGCACCTTCCCTCCCACCGGTCTATCCCAGGCTGTGATAGCCCAGACGTCCGCATGGGCTATGGCATCCTCAGGGACGTCGCTTACGACCTCCTTGGAGGCCACCCCCCAGTCCCCGGCCTTCCAGACCTTCTCGAACTCCTCCTTGTCCAACGAGGGTCCCAGGACCACCATCCTGCGGAGCTTAAGCTCCCGTTCGCCCTCAAACCCCACCACGAACTGGAGAAGGTGGTAAGTTCCCGAGATGTCGAACAACAACACGTTCCGGCCGGGCTTAAGACTTAGCTCCGAACCGTCCCGATCCAGCACCTCTTCTCCGTTGACCTTGAGCCTCCCCATTATGTGGTGGACCCTCCTTAGGGTAACCTTCCCCTCCCCCCCGGCCTCAAGCTCCATCGCCAGGAAGCCCCTGAGCGTGCGGTGGTCGGAGTCAAGCTCACCTGGGAAGAAGGTACGCTCCAGGTCCACTGTCCACGCGTAAGGTACCGGACGTACGACCTCCGCTCTCATCACCCTCACAGGCTGGACCTCGTCGTCTGTCTGGAACGGGATGTCCCTGGGGACGAGTTCTGTCCAAGGTGGTACCCCCGGAGGACCGATTTCTACGGCGCACTCCCAGTCCCCATCGTCATATCCGGGCTCGGTCCAGCTACCCTCCTCCCTCCTTGCATCGTACTGTTCCTCCCACCCTTGCTGGACAGACACCCTCGGAACTCTCCTGACGAACGCTTCGGAGGGCTTGACCTTCCAGGTGTCGTCCGTGGCGACCACGCCCTTCCCCTCCACCTCGAGCTGTGCAAGAAGCCCTCCCCTCCCCTGCACGTACTGGAACGTGGAGTGACCCAAATGGTGCACGAGCACAGCCACCACGTTCTCACCCGGCTTCAGATAGGGCCCCACCTCGTACGTGTCATAGTGGAACCTCCAGGGAAAGGCCCTCGGGGGGCCCTGGCCCACCCTCTCCCCGTTGATATAGAGCACGTATCGACTGTCCGCCGTGATGTACAGCTTCGCGGAGCGGATGTCCTCCATCAGGGAGAAGCTCTTTCGGCACATGAGGAAGAAGTTCCTCGGCTTCTCCTCCCCCTCGGTCCATATCCACTTGGCCTTCCACTCCATGTCTTTCCCCCTCTCAGGCGAAATACTTCCGTAATCTTCCCTCGGGAAGGAAGCAGCCCTGCACGAGCACTGCCTCGGGCAACCCGCCGTGGAGCACGTAGCTTGCTGCACTCAGGTCGTGTCCTCTGGTACCCGTAAACGGAACCGCCACACAAAGCCCGATCCCAGCTGCCCTTATGGCTATGGTCCCGGATTCGCTGTCCTCGAACCCGACCACGTTTTCAAATTGTCCGGGTGGGATCCCGAGCTGGTGGAGGGCAATGCTGTAGAGGTCTCGGTGGGGTTTGAGGCGGATTTCGCTGGAATCCGTGGCCGTCACGACCCCGTCGTAGAGCGATCTGGGGTCCCGGAAGCACGGAAGCAGCCTTTCTTTCTTCTCCTCGGGGAGGGGCCAGTCCGATATCTGCTTTCGGATGACGTCGAAGACCTCGTTTAGCACGATGTTGGCCTCGTATTCTATCGAAGAGGTCACGATCGCCACCTTCGTCGGGTTCTCCTGGAAGAACCTTCCCAAAGGCACCAGACGTTCCCTATAGGGTTCCAGCCGCTTCACATCGTATCCGGCCTGGGAGATCAGGTGTTCCCTCATCTCCTCGAAGAAGAGCCCTATGTCCTCCCCCAACCATCCCTTTATTAGCGCCAGAAACATCCCCACCCCGGGCATGGGCTCCACGAGGCGCCTCCCGCCGGAAAGGAGCTCCTTGGAGAGCCGCTCCCCCTGTCCTTTGGCTATCGCGGCCAGGATCTCGTGGTACCGGGCGTAATAGATATCTATCGCAGCACGCACTTTGTCCGTGAAACCTTCCAAACACACCTTGTAGTTTCTGACGAAATACTCCACCGCCTCGGATACACGTGCTTCGTCGAACGTGCGCCGCTCGACGAGGTCCTTGAACCTTCCGTCCTCTAAGAGGCCTCCGAGGCCGAGAACGCTCAGGTTGTTCCTGACCTCCCGCTTCCGGCCCTCGTCCTGACCCACCGAAAGCGTCCAGATAGCGGAGGAGAGATAAGCCCGCTTAAATGCTTCCAGGTCTATCCAGCGCTCATAGCGGCGGATCAGATATTCCACGTGTTTGGTGGTGCTGTTTCCTATGATGTGGGGATAGTCCCCTTCGGGGTCGAGCCCTGACCAGTCCTCTTTCCCCATCCGTCCGGTTATGCGCCTGACCATGTATTCCAAGGAGTGGATGCATAAGGGTTCCGTCGTTGTCGTGGTCCCGTCCATATCCTTGACGACCCCGAGTAGCCCCTCACGGACGGTCCTCCTCCTCGGAGCTAATATGTAAAGGTCGAAGGCGGGATACACGTAGCTCGGATTGCGCACCACCGCGACCTCTTCCGCCCCATAATCTCCCGCCAGGTCCAAAAAAAGCCGGACTGCTCGCTCCGGGTCTGCGAACTTGGGAAAAGTGATCCTATCCGCCCTTTCTGAGCTGTCCATCTTTTCCCCAAGTTAATGGGATGTCCGCATCGATCACCGCCGAAGGCGTCCATAGGTAATTTAAGCCTCAGCCCCTCTTCTGTCAAGAAGGAGCAGATCGGTCGCTTTACCTTCTGGATCACCTCACGACCAACTTCACGGTCACGATCTTCTTCTTCGGCACTTCCACGATGGCGGTATTTTCGTCCTCGAGCTTAAGTCGTTCCATCGGCTCTTCCAGGAGGTTCGTCAAGGAAGCCTCCTTCAAAGGCTTGAAGAAATGGATCCTGCCCGATATCACCTCCTCCGTGGGGTTGAAGAAACGCACCACCACGGCATCCCCGTCCTCGCTCCTCTTGACCGCCGCGACCACGAGGTCCGCTGGAGAAATCTCGATGAAACTACATTCCTTGGGCAAAACTCCCTTCCTACC
>DTYS01000259.1 GCA_012961755.1 Candidatus Latescibacterota bacterium | reverse complement strand
CCTTCCTTCGGGCTGGGACTTCAGCTTCAGCGGGCTCAAGACCGCCGTACTCTATTACCTGGAGGAACATCCCGACGCCGAGGTCCCGGACGTGGCGGCGAGCTTCCAGAGGGCCGTGGTGGACGTCCTGTACAGAAGGCTGACATCGGCTGCTTCGGCCTACCGGGTTCCGTCCGTGGCCATCGTGGGAGGGGTGGCGGCGAACAGGGAGCTCAGGGAAAGGGTCCTCTCCTGGGCAGGAAGCTCAGGGATAAGGGCGGTATTCCCATCCCCCGTCCTCTGCACGGACAACGCTGCTATGGTGGCCCGGGCGGGAAGCTTCCACCTGGCCATCGGAGAGGCCTCTGACCTGTCCCTCGCCGCCGAGCCCAGACCACCGTTACCGGAAAGGGGAAAGGTACGCGGCCGGAGAAGGCCCGGTGTGAGGACATAGAAGGGGCTGCAAGCTATCTCCGTAACATAGGAGGGAAACATGATAGAATGCCCCCAGTACACCAAAAACGTAAAGATGTGCAACTGCACCTACGAACCCTGTCCCCGCAAGGGAAACTGTTGCCTTTGCCTCCACTACCACAGGCAACACGGTGAACTTCCGGCCTGCTTCTTCGACGAAGAGGCCGAGCGGACCTACGACCGTTCCATAGCCCACTTCGTGCGCCTGCACCTGAGATGAAGCTCGTAGCCGTCGGCGATCTCCACGGTCGCTGGGAGCCCCTGTGGGAAGTTCTGGAGGAGGAAGGGCCTGAGCTCCTCCTTTCCTGCGGGGACTGGGGGGACCCTGGGGAGGTGGGTGAGGAGGACTTCGCCCGCCTGACCTCCCGAACCTACCTTCTTACGGTCTTCGGAAACCACGACGACTTGGAGCTCCTTTCCCTCGTCCGAAACCGGGACGGTTCCCCCGTCCTCCTCGGGAGGGGGGAGGTACGAGATGTTATGGGACTTAAGATAGCCGGAATAAGCGGTATATGGGCCAAATCCCACCGCAAACCTTGGTACATAACTGACGAAGAGGTGGCCCAGATAGCCGATTCCCTTAGGGGGAAGGACGTAGACATACTTATAACCCATGGGTGTCCCATCGGCCTTGCGGACTTCACACCTTCCGGGAGGCACGGGGGCCAAAGGTGTTTCTTGGATGCCTTTAAGACCATCTCCCCTGAAGTACACCTCTGCGGCCACCTCCATAGGAAAAGCCTTCGTCGCCTCAAATCCGGGGCCGTGGTGGCCAACGTGGGCTACGGAGCTGAGGGCGACTTCCTGCTACTTTTCGTAAAGGACGATAACGTATACATAGGGCACGAGGCCGTCGTGTCCCTAATAAGGTGACCGGGCTCACAGAACTCCTTCGTGCACGTCTCGAATTTATAACCTTGGACGTATTGACGTATCCATCCGGAGGAAGTATATTGAAAGGGGTAGAAGTTTCCTTCCAACCAAGGAGGACCTATGCGACTCTCTAAGCCTTTAGTAGCTATAATCTTCCTTCTGACCCAAATCCTCGGAGAGATCGGAAGAGCGTCGT
>DTYS01000258.1 GCA_012961755.1 Candidatus Latescibacterota bacterium | reverse complement strand
GTGCTCTTCAGGATCACGAGCGACCTGGAGAGGCTCCCCTTCCCCATGGCCTACGTCCAGGCCTGGGGTGCCACGGCCCTGGCCGAGACGTCCGGAAGGCGTGAGGGTTGGAGGTGGAGGGTGTTCACCACGGGGGCCTTCATAGGGCTCATATGGGGTGCGGTATACGTGGTTATACCGACGCTCTCGAGCATATTCCTCACGAGCACGGTCCAGCTACTTCCCATCCCCTTCATAGACTTTACGGTCAAGATAAAGTCCATACTTCCTGCGAGCGTATTGGGCTTCGGGACCGACCTCGTGCACTTTCTCATAGGCTTCGTGCTGCCGTTTTGGGTCGTGGTGGGGACGTTCATAAGCTCCCTTATAGCCAACTTCGTGGCCAACCCCCTGCTCTACAAGCATGGGATACTCCACACGTGGAAGCCCGGGATGACCACCATCCCGACGAGCATCTCCAACTCCTTCGACTTCTGGATAAGCTTCGGGATAGGTACGGCCTTGGTCGTGGCCCTCATAGGGTTCGGCGTGGCGGGGAGGGCCATACTCAGGGCGAGGGGAGGACCGAAGCTCCTCAGGCCTCCTCCAGGCCGGGGCGACGTGCCCATACCGACCGTGCTCCTTATATGGGCCGCAAGCACGCTATGTTTCGTGGTCCTGGTCCACATACTCGTCCCCGAGTTCCCGTGGTGGATAACCGCCCTGTTCGGTTTCCTCTACACCCCCTTAGGCTCGTACGTAGGTGCGAGGATGGTGGGACTTACCGGCACCCCCTACGGTGCATCCATACCGTACCTCAAGGAGGCGGTGTTCTACCTTTCGGGTTACAAGGGGGCTGCCATATGGTTCGCTCCCATCCCTATATTCGACCACAGCGGACAAGTGTCGGTCTTCAAGCAGCTCGAGCTCACCAAGACAACCTTCGGAAGCCTCGTCAAGCTCACTGTGTTGACCCTTTTGGTCATGTTAGTGTGTAGCTTCATATTCTACTCGGTGATATGGAAGCTCGGGCCGATACCTTCTGCGGCCTACCCCTACGCCCATAGGATGTGGCCCTTCCACGCTACTATGGAGGCGATGTGGGTCAAGTCCACGCTTCCTGGGGGGAAGGCCCTGATAAAGGGGATAATAAAGTTCCCCTACATCTTGGCCGGCTTCGGGTTCGGGAGCGTAGCTTACCTTTTGCTCTCCCTCTTAGGCGCCCCCACCCTCATAGTCTACGGCTTCATAATGGGGTTCAACACCTGGCCCCACTATGCTATACCGCAGTTCCTGGGGGCGCTTCTGGGGAGGGGGTACCTGAGGAGGAGGTTCGGGGGTGAGAGGTGGAGCGCGTACGCTCCTATACTTCTGGCCGGTTACTCCTGTGGTATGGGGCTTATAGGTATGGCGTCCATATCACTTGCGCTCATATCCAAGGCCGTATCCCAGGTCGTGTTCTGAGGAGGAGGTGGTGAGGAAGAGTTCGGGAATTACCCTGAGGGCGTTCGGGATAGGTATAGTGCTCGTGGTCTTAGTCAACTTAGCCGCTCCCTACTCCCTCCACGTGCTGCACTCCAGCCTCTTAGCTTCCGACTACATGCCCATAGGGGCGCTCTTCCCGTTCTTCCTGGTGGTGGCCCTCCTGAACCTCGTGCTGAAGCTTCTGAGGCCTTCCTGGGCCCTGAGCCCGTCCGAGCTTATAGTGGTATTCATAATGACTCTGGTAGGTTCTTCGCTTCCCACCTACGGGCTCACGGGATACCTGATAGCCGTCATCTCGGCGCCCTTCTTCTTCGCTTCCCCGGAGAACCAGTGGGGGAGGTACATCCTTCCCTACATCCCGGATTGGCTCGTGCCCAAGGGGCTCGCTGTTAAGTGGTTCTACGACGGGCTCCCCTACGGCGAGCGCATACCTTGGGGGGCCTGGGCGGTACCACTTTTCTGGTGGTTGAGCCTCATGGCCGCGGTGATGTTCGTGGCGTTCTGCATAGTAGTGATACTCAGGAAACAGTGGGTGGAACACGAGAGGCTCCTCTTCCCCCTCGTGGAGCTTCCCGCCGAGATGACCGAGGGTTCGGACGACCCATCCCCGAAACCTCGGTTCATGCGCGACAGGATGTTTTGGATAGGGTTCCTGGTCCCACTTGGCTTGGTGCTCTGGAACGCCATCCACTACTTTTCCCCCTTCGTCCCCCAGATACCCATAGGGGGTTGGGGGATAGACAAAATGTACAGGATCCAGATAGCGAGGGACTTTCCCTCCTTCCTGGTCAACGTGTATCCCCCCATAATAGGTTTCGCTTTCCTCATGAACCTGGACATCCTCTTCAGCTTCTGGTTCTTCCACCTCCTCATACTCCTACAGGTCGGGATATTCGCCAGGATAGGCTACAGCATAGGCCCTGCGGAGCACTACTGCTCGGAGTACGACGCTTCCTTAGGGTGGCAGAGCATGGGGGCTTTCGTGGCCATGGTGCTCTGGAGCCTGTGGACCGCGAGGAGGCACATAATGAAGGTCTTCAGGAAGGCGCTGGGAAGCGCCCCCGACCTGGACGATTCCGAGGAGATGCTCTCCTACCGGAAGGCCGTGATAGGGCTGATATTGGGGACCGCCTTCATAGTCGCATGGTTGCGCTCGGCCGGGATGGACTGGAAGGTGCTCGTGGTGTTCCTGCCGACCGTCTTCATCATATACCTCGGCACCACGAGGATAGTGACCGAGGGGGGCCTCGCCTTCGCAAGGGGGCCGATGGTCGCCCAGACCTTTACATCGTACATAATAGGTTCCGAGGCAATATCCCCCCAAGGGATGGCAGCATTGGCCATATCCTACGCCGGGTTCTGCGAGATAAAGAACTCCTTCATGCCCGCCTTCGCACATTCCGCCAAGCTCAGCGGGCTCGTGCGCGGCCCGAAGAGGCGGGTGGCCTTAGCCGTGCTCGTCGCCGTGGCCGTCGCCTTAGCCACTTCCATCCCCTGGACGATATATCTGGGGTACAAGCATGGGGCCTTCAACTTCTCGACGTGGATATTCACGCCCGGAGGGAGGCTCCCCTACGACTACATGGTCAACAAGATGCGCAACCCCTTCTCCACGGACTTCAAGCGCCTCACCTTCTTCGGGATAGGCGGAGGACTTATGATGCTCCTGACCTTCCTCAGGGCCAGGTTCCCGTGGTGGCCCCTGCATCCCATAGGGCTTACGCTCGCGACTGCCTGGCCCATAAAGATGTCTGCCTTCTCCCTCTTCCTGGGGTGGGCCTGCAAGTGGATAGTCGTGAGGATGGGGGGGATACAGCTCTACAGGAAGGCCAAGCCGCTGTTCTTGGGGCTGATATTGGGGTACTTTACGGGGGTTGCGATATCTAACATCATAGACTTCGTATGGTTCCCTGGACAGGGACATTGGCTCTACGGGCTCTACTGAAGCTCCCCCGCGTGCTCCCTCACCTTCCTCACCGCCCTTACTATGTCCTCCATATCCTCCTTCGAGCCTAAAAGCACGGTCTGAGGGAGCCACACCACCTCCCTACAGGCCTGTTCCGCGTTGGGACAGCGGACCTTCGTGTAGTCCACCTCCTTACCGTAATACGGGCATGATAGAGGACAGTACCTCGGCCCTTGGCCCCTGCGCTCGAAGAGAGGGTTCCGATACAGTGGAAAGGGATATCCGGGGGCCGCAGGTATCCCTTCCGCGTTGAGGGCCTCTATAAACTTCTCCCTCGGCACGCCTGCGAAGCCCTCCTGCACGTATCTGAAGCAATAGAGGTGGTACGACCTCCTCTTCCCCTTGGGTTCCTGCTGGAGGAGCTCTATGCCCTCCACCTCCCTCAGGCCTTCATCGAGGACTTTAGCGCTCTCCATCCTCCTGGTGACCTGGTCGTCCAACCTGGCCAACTGGCAAAGAAGTATGGAGGCTTGGAATTCCGTCATCCTGTAATTTCCACCTAAGATGTAGTGCTCGTACCATGGCCTGTCCTTACCCCTGCCGCAGTTGGAGTAGGACCTACAGAGGTCGGCCAGCTCCTCGTCGTCCGTAAGTATTATGCCTCCCTCAGACGAGGTTATGTTCTTGGAAGCCTGAAAGCTGAAGGCTCCCATGGAACCTATCGCACCGACCTTCCTACCTTTATAGTCCGTCCCCCAGGCGTGACAGGCGTCCTCTATTATGGTCAGTCCGTGTTCCTGGGCTATCTCCTTAAGTTCGTCCATGTCCGCAGGGTACCCTGCGAAGTGGACGGGGATTATGGCCTTGGTCTTCTCGGTTACGGCCCTCCTCACGGCCTCGGGGTCCAGGTTCAAGGTGTCCCGGCCTATGTCGGCGAAGACCGGAACCGCGTTGACCGCTAAGACAGCGGTAGCCGTGGCCACGAAGGTGTAAGGGGGGACTATGACCTCATCCCCGGCGCCCACACCTGCAGCTGTGAGGGCTATCTGGAGCGCCGTGGTCCCGCTTGTGGTAGTTATCCCGAAGCGTGCGTCCTGGTAAGATGCGAACTTCTCCTCGAACTCCCTTACCCTCTCGCCGTACCACCACTTCCTGCTCCTGAGCACGTCCAAAAGGGCCTTCTCCTCGCATTCGTCGTACATGGGCCATTCGGGAAATGACTTCGTGCGCACGGGCTTCCCACCTTTGACGGCCAGTTCTGACATAACAACCCCCGTTTTTTGAAGTTCGTTATCTTCCGTAAAGGTACCTTTATGGATGTCCCCTGTCAAGCTTTTTGACGAGCACGGGTATCAAGGAAAGTTGAGCCGCTGTCCCGGGAAGGCCCGTGAGCACAGCTCCGGCCACGAAGGCCAACGGAGATATGTGGAGCCTCAGGAAGAAGCTCAGGACCCACATAGCCAGCCCGAGCACACATCTCCCCAAGACCATCGCCCCTAAGAGGGCCGGGACGACGGCTGTACCCCTGCTGTACAGCCATCCGCTCAACGTGCCGTACGTCGTAAGCTCGGGGACCATAGCGAGCACGAACGGGAAGGGAGGCATTCCCGTGAGGAGGAAACTGAGGCTCGGGCTCAGGACCCCGACCCAGAAGCCGGCCCACGGACCGCAAAGTAGGCCCGCTAAGAACACGGGAAAGTGCATCGGGAGGAAGACTTTACCAGCTATCCCGAACTGGTGGAAGAGGAAGGGCACCGCTATCCCTAAGGCAGTCCAGAGACCTATCCTGCTTACGAGCAGTGACTTAGACAGAGAAGCTCTCCTCCAGGTTGAACAGTTCCTCATCGGACATGGCCCAGAGTTCAAGGGGAAGCACCTCCTCACGTTCAGGGTCGTACTCCTTAGCTATCTTGTCCCTTATCTCCTCCCTGACGGAGACTTCAAGCCTCCTTCCCTTCATCTCCGCCACTGCCCTCAGCTCACCCCCGTCCTCTATCCTTATCCCCCCGTTACCCACGGTACATGGAGTGGATAGCTGAAGGCCGTCTACGAGGCAGGAGGGTGGGGGCTTAGGGCCGGTGAAGGCGGTGATCATGTAGGAAAAGGGCTCGTTTCCCATCTTCTCCGAGATGACCCGCCCCATGCGGAGCCCCAAGGTCACCACGGGACCGAGGTGGCCGTGGAACTCCTTGGCCCTTCTGAGGGCCTCCGGAAGCTCATGAGGTTCCTCCAGGACCAGGATGTGCTCCATAAGGTCTACCTCAGAAAGCTTCGCTCCAGTCCTGATGCTCTTCCCGAAGAGGTCCTCCAGGACCACCTCGTCCCCACTGAGGCTAACCCTCGCCACCTCCTCCATCACGACTTCCTTCCGTCCTTCCCGTTCCAGGTAGGCGGTGGACAGGCACATAGCCCCTCCTATGTGTTATCTTTACGATTTCCGTGTTACAGCTTCCCATTTAAATTTCGCCTTATTTATCTAAGGACCCAACTTCCCTCCTCAGGAACTCCAGGAGCGAGGGCCCGTACTCCGGGTCCCTGAGGGCGAAGAACAGGAAGGCCCTGAAGTAGCTCCCGAAGTTCCCTATGTCGAACCTCCTCTCCTCGGGC
>DTYS01000257.1 GCA_012961755.1 Candidatus Latescibacterota bacterium | reverse complement strand
TGCGTTGGGATGTTCCGGGGACCCGGTCGTCCGAACACCTAACATAGACAGGCTGGCCGGGGAGGGGGTGCGTTTCACGAGGACGTATACAGTAAGCCCGATATGTATGTCGGCCAGGGCTTCCTTCGTGAGCGGCCTTTACCCCCATAACCACCACATGTGGACCAACTCGGGAAGCCTTCCGGCGGAGGACGAGGCCTTCTTCCACCACCTCCAACGCTGTGGGTACTATACGGCCCTCATAGGTAAGTCGCACTTCTACCCACACCGCGGGGGGCACCTGAAGGAGCACGAGGGATACATGCACGCGAGAGGTTTGGACTACGTGTATGAGACCACAGGCCCCTGGGCGACTGTAAGGACGGATTCCTACATGACGGACCACTGGAGGAGGGAGGGGCTTCTGGAGGAGTTCAGGGAGGACTACGAAAGGAGGCGCAGGATCGGCCCTAAGGCCGTATGGCCGAGCCCCCTTCCCGTCGAGGAATTCCTGGACAGCTACGTAGGCCGGAAGGCAGTGGAGTTTCTGGAGAATTACGACAGGGGGAGGCCGTTCTGCCTATTCGTGGGCTTCGGTGGGCCACATCCCCCTTGGGACGCTCCTGGGGAGTACGCGGATATATACTCGCCGGACGAGGTCCCGGCTCCTATACCAATCGAGAAGGCGGGGGATTGGGTTCCAGATTATGCCCTCGGAAGGATGAGGGAGGGGATTGTGGACGCCTCGGAGGGGGACTTCAGGAGGATGAAGGCGAACTACTACGGGAAGGTCTCCCTCATAGACCATTGGGTGGGGGAGATCCTCCGAACTTTGGAGCGCAGGGGCTGGTCGGAGGAGACCTTAGTGGTCTTCTGGTCGGACCACGGGGAGATGTTGGGGGACCACGGGAGGTTGGGAAAGGTCGTGTTCTACGAGTCCAGCTCGCTCGTCCCCCTGATGATAAGGTATCCGGGCAGGGTGCCTGCCGGGGCCGTATCCGACGCCTTAGTGGAGATAGTGGACCTGTTCCCCACCTTCCTCGAGGCGGCCGGGGTGGAGCCGTCCGAGAGGTGTTTAGGAAGGTCGCTGTGGAAGGTGCTCGAAAGGCCGGACTCCGGCCACAGGAAGGCGGTCTTCGGGGAGATATTCGCCTCGGGGAGCTATAACTTCATGGTGAGGACCGACAGGTACAAGTACGCTATGGACGATGCTGGGCTGGGTTACATGCTCTACGACCTCTGGGCGGACCCGGAGGAGAGGGAGAACCTCGTAGGCAGACGGGATATGAAGGAGGTGGAGGAGGAGCACAGGGAGCTTATCCTCAGGTTCCTCGTGGGGAACCAGATGCGCTTACATTGAGAAGGGTTACCTCCTCCGGGTCCAAAGCCTGAGGGACAGGAGGTAGACCGCCCCGAACGTCGTCCCCCCCGTCGCCAGGGCGAGGACTGCCGGCCCTAACTTCAGGAGCGGGAGGGAGGCGGAGATCCCCAGGAGTCCACAGCACGCGGTCCGGGCTATCTCCTTCCAGGGCAGAAGCTGCGAGATGGAAAGTCCCGATAGCCCCCTTATGATCCGGAGCAGGAAGGCGACGTGTAGGTACGTCGTGAAGGATGTCGCAAGGGCGGCACCCCAGGGTCCTACCCTCGGAACCAGAAGGTAGCTGAGGAGGGCGTTCCCGGCGAGGTCCCCTGCGACCCCGAGCAGCACCATATCCGGCCGTCCTAAGGCCGCCACCAAGGGCCCGTAGGCCGCAGCTCTCAAGGGAAGCATAAGCAGGTAGAGCCTGAAGGGCAGCACCGCCCCCTCGAACCCTTCCCCGAACGCCCACGGGATGAGCCTTCCGGAGAAGGCGATGAGGAAGAAGAAGAGGGGGAAGATCGCCATGGCCACCTTCAGGGCGGTCCTGCCCCAGAGTCCAACCATAGCTTCGGGCCCCTCCCCGTGCATACGGTTGAGCTCAGCTGAAAGCACCGAACTTACGGAGCCTAAGAATATCGGTACGAAGGGCACCTCCCTGGCACCCACCATGTAGACCCCCGCTACATCCGGAGGATAGAACATGGAGACTATGGCCTTGTCCACCCATATCGAGAGCCCTCCCAAGGCGGAACTTGCGCCTAAGGGGAGGGCGTACCTCATCAACGGGCCAAGTTCGCCACCTCCTTCGTACCCTCCCGACCTTCCGACCGTATATCCCCATGCGAAGGCGAGCCTCCCGATCCCTAAGATGCTGAGTCCCAGAAGGGCCACCTCAAGGCCGTATCCGAGGGCGACCGGGAGGACGAGGACCGACGCTGAAAGGAGGGCGAAGGTGAAGGAGAGGCGGACCAGCGCCTTTATCCTGCCGGAGGAGAGCAGGAACGGCTCCAGGAAGGAGGCTGCGACCATAGCACCTAGGTAAGGGGAGAAGTTGGGGAGAAGTTCTGCAAGGCCCGGGTTTTTAAGCCGGAGGGAGATTGGAGATGCCAAAAGTAGGAGCCCTAAGGAGACCATCGTCCCGGAGCCGAGGAGCACCCCCCCCGCAAGCGAGGTCAGCCTTCCCCTTCCCTCCTGCGGGGTCCTCGGGTAGAAGTAGAATATTGCCGCCGGCACCCCTAAGGTGAACATCGGCACCAGCGGCCTGTAGAAGATCTCCCATAGCTGTTTGTAGCTTCCGAAGTCGGGAGGGGAGAGCTTACGGGCCAGGAATATCTCAGCCCCCAAGAGTGCTCCTACGTACACTATCCTCCCCGCGCCTACGGCCCCCACCCGGCCCCAAAGCCCTTCCATGCTGAGGGTCCCTGAAAGGTAAACGAAGAACTTTTTGGGGCTA
>DTYS01000256.1 GCA_012961755.1 Candidatus Latescibacterota bacterium | reverse complement strand
GCATAGCCTCCTCGGGCAGGTACCCGAACTCCGACTGGACCCTCTGCAGGATCGGTATCAGCTCGTCCCTCCTTCCGACGAAGGAGGATAGGATGACCTCTAAGCGTCCTGCGATGTCTTCCACCTTTCCCCTCCTATCTTTCAGGCGGATCGATCGTCAACCAGGTCCTGCGGCACAGGGCTCATCCCTCTTACCTGCCCACCGCCAGGAGGAAGACCTTAAGGTACTCCCCCTCAGGATGGAATATGTGGAAGGGATGGTCAGGGCCCGCCCCCCGGACGGCCAACACCTGAACATCCCTTCCGACCTCCAAAGCAGCCGTGAATATCGCCTCCTGTAACCTCCTCCTGTCCAGGTGGGGAGAACAGGAACAGGAAAGCAGGAACCCTCCTTCAGCCACCCTCCTCATAGCCCATCTGTTGAGGGCCCTGTAGGCCTTCAACGCCCTCGGCACGGCGGACCTGGCCTTCGCCAAGGCCGGTGGGTCCAGGACGACGAGATCGTAGGACCCTCCGAGGTCCCCTCCGGGAAGGACCTCGAACGCATCGCCCTCCACTACCTCGCAGATCCCTTCCATGCCGTTCGCCCGGAGGTTCTCCCGGGCAAGTTCCACTGCCTCGGAGGACGCTTCCACCATAACGACCCTTTCCGCCCCCCCAGAGGCCGCGTACACCGAGAAGGCTCCCGTGTATCCGAATACATCCAGAACCCTCCCTCCTGACAACCCTTCGACGAGCCTCCTGTTCTCCCTCTGGTCCAAGAAGAAGCCAGTCTTTTGTCCTTTCTCAAGGTCTATCTTAAACTTATGACCATACTCCTTGCCCCAAACGTACCTCTCCCCGGGACCGACCCACTCCGCCCTCGGGGAAAGGCCCTCCTGCTCTGCCACCTTCCCACCTGCCCTGAAGAAGATGGCCTTGGGGGAGAGCTCCTCCCTGAGCAGGTCCACGAGGAGCCCCTGGTGGCGCTCCGTCCACTTCGCGAGCATCCCCACCACGAGGTAGGGCCCGTACCTGTCCACCACGAGTCCGGGAAGGCCGTCGCCTTCGGAGTTGACCACACGGAACATATCGGTCTCGGAAGGGACGACAGCGCTCCTCAGGGAGATGGCCCTCCTGATCCGGGCCCTGAGCAGCCCTGGGAGGTCCTCGGCGGGTCCGAACTTGAGCATCCGGACCCTTATGTCCGACCTACCGTTGTAGAATCCTATCCCGAGGAGGTCGCCCTTCGCCTTGTGGACGGCCACGAGCTCCCCATCCTCGGGTTCCCCATCCATCCCCCCCACCGCCCCTGAGTATATCCAGGGATGCCTTCGGGAGGCCGGTTCGGTCCCACCCGAGGTCAAGAACACCTTGGGAAGGTCCATCACTCCGCCGGGGAGAAGTCCGTAAGGGTCCTCCAATACAGCTTCATCTTCGGGCCTCCGTCCTCGGGCTGGAGGACCCAGATGTTCTCCTCCTCTATTATATCCGTCTTCACAGGTCTTCCGTACATGTGGCTCGCCACCACCTCACCTACGAACACATCGTGGCTCCCCAAGGGGATGCGATGGCGGACTATGCACTCCAGGTTTACCGGACATTCCTCTATTATGGGGGGCCTGACGACGACCGACCTGCCTGGGGTGAAGCCTGCGAGCTTGAACTTGTCCACCTCAGGGTCGTGGGCCGAATGCTCCCCGCATACGGTTATGGCGTCCCTGAGGCCGGTGTGAGGTATGTTCACGACGAACTCCCCGGTCTCGAGGAGCATTTCGTAAGACTTCCTGCGGAAGTAGTTCTTGGTGTAGTCCCCCTGGCAGATGGCTATACCTATCTGGAACGGGAAGCGACATAGCACTCCCCATCCTGTGAGGGGGATTATGTTGGGCCTACCCTCCTTGCTTACCACCGTGACGAGTATGGCGGTGGTAGGGACGAACACGGGCCAGGAATCGTCCCCTCCGGGCGGTGGGACCTCGGACGACACCCGATAGAAGTACCTGGACATATATCCTCCTTTCTAAGGTCCGTCCACCTTGGCTTTATCTAACGGCCTGTAGGCCTCGGGGATCTTCGTTCCTATCACATCCTCCTCCAGAAACTCCTTCCACGTGGCGTGGGTCCAGAGGGCCCCGGCCTCCACGAGGAACCTGCAGGCCTCCTCCCTCTTCCCCTCGTGATAAAGCTCCAAACACCTCCTTAGGTCCTCCAAGGCCCTTCCCAAAAGCTTCCTCGCCTCGGGGTCCCTGAAGGTCCTGAACGCACGGGTCAGGAGGGAGCCCTCTACGGAGAAGGTTCCGTCCGTGAGGTTCAGGAGGTAGGGCTCCAGCGGGCCCCAGGGCGCGTCCAGGTAAGCCCTGTACCTCTCCTGTTCTGACGGGAACTTCCTCCTCCCCTCCGAGTCCCTCAGGGCCTCCCTTCCAAGCCTCATCCCAAGCTCCCTTGCTTCGGCCTTGGCCCTATCCAGGTCGGTCGCGTGCACCGCGAGGCCTCCGACCCACTTCATGCCGAAGCCGAAGACCCACTTACATATCCCCTCCAAAGCGAACCTCTGCATCCCCTGGTTGGATGCGCAGGAGATCGAGGCAGCGGGGAGACCATCGAGCTCCCCACTCCAGAGGAAGGGGTAGAGCCTCTCCACGAAAAGGTGACAGGTAGCGCTCGGACCCCAG
>DTYS01000255.1 GCA_012961755.1 Candidatus Latescibacterota bacterium | reverse complement strand
CAGATGTCAACCCTTCTGGGCGATGAAGTATGTCCTGAAAAGAGGGTTCCTCCCTCCCGGCAAGCGAAGGGTCGGCGCTTTCCTGTCGGTGGGTGGGACGAGATACAAGTTCCTCTTCGACGGCCCCAGGAGGGTCGTCAAATCGCTCTTCCAAGTCCTGGAGGTCTCCTATGAGGATGAGGTTCTGGCGAGGGGGGTGGACCTGAAGGGGGAGATATTGAAACATCCCGGCGTTTTGAAGGAGGCTTACGAGGTTGGAAGCAGGCTGATCCTTAAACAAGCTCAAAGAAGGTGAACGCGGTCACCATGGCCTTCGCGGCGGGGGCGATGATATTCGTGGCAGCAGGGCGGATACGCGGATCTGGCGTCGCTGAGCGCTCTGCTGGGGTTATGATAATATTGGATGTGCAGTTCGGGTGATAAGGAGGTTGGACGAACACACTGACTGCACGTAAAGGAGGGGAACATGTCCGAAGGTTTGGATGCTAAGGCTCTCTGGAGCATAAGCTACGGGCTCTACGTCGTTTCCTCACGCTCCGGGGAAGGGAGGCTCAACGGGCAGATAGCGAACTCGGTCTTCCAGGTCACCTCGGAACCTCCCCAGGTAGCGGCGGCCATAAACAAGGGGAACCTGACTCACGAATACATAGAAGAAAGCGGCGTCTTCGCAGTCTCCGTGCTCTCCCAGGATGTTACGATGAAGTTCATAGGACTCTTCGGATTCAGGTCAGGGAGGGAGGTGGACAAGCTATCGCAGGCCAGGTACATGCCCGGAGCCACCGGAGTGCCCGTGGTCCTGGACTACTCCGTCTCCTTCATCGAGGCTGAGGTGGTAGGTAGCCTGGACGTAGGAACACACACCATATTCGTGGGCAGGGTGGTCGCAGGCAGGGTCATCGGAGGGGGAAGGCCCCTAACCTACGCAGAGTATCACGAGCTGAAGAAGGGCAAAGCCCCGAAGGCTGCGCCGACCTACAGGGGGTAGGTTTGGAGGAGGTCATCAGGCTGGTTGGTAAGCTGAAGGGGGAGATAGGCGACCTCGTAGAGCTCAGGATGGGGGAATTCCGAAGGCTCGGGGAAGGGCCGAGCGAGGAGATCTTCAAGGAGCTCTGCTTCTGCATACTTACGGCCAACTTCAGCGCAGAAAGGGGCATGAAGATACAAGAGGAGATAGGTGATGGATTCCTAACCCTTCCCGAGGAGGAGCTTGCCGGGCGCCTGAGGACCCTCGGCCACAGGTATCCGGAGGCGAGGGCGAGGTACATAACACTTGCGAGGAGGTACTCTAAATCGCTCAAAGGGATAATCTCGTCCATGGGCTCTGGGTCCGAGGCGAGGGAATGGCTTGTGAGGAACATAAAGGGACTGGGGTACAAGGAGGCGAGCCATTTCCTGAGGAACATAGGATATAGGGACCTCGCCATAGTTGACTTCCACATATTGGACTTTCTCTCCGGGCACGGACTTGTGGAGAGGCCAAGGACCATGACGAAGAGGAAGTATCTGGAAATAGAATCGGTCTTGAGGGAGGTTGCGGAGAGGTCAGGTGTTACGCTCGCAGAGCTCGACCTGTACCTGTGGTACTCTGAAACAGGGAAGGTCCTAAAATGAGCTCGGGAGGATCGGATGCACGGTGAGCTACATCTATCCCAGATCGCCCAGGATCGCCGATGAGACCTGAGGAGCATCGAGAGTTAGGAGAGAAGTTTTTCCCGAAGAAATCCCCATTCTCGGCCCTTTGCAGGTTCAGGCGGGGGCAAGGTCTACTTGCGGGGTAGAGATGAACCTAGGGATAAGGGGGACAGGCTGTTAGTGCATCTTGTCAATTTCTCCTGTGAGCTCAAGAGGAGTTTAACCTTCAGCTGAGTACACCGGAGACCCAGAGGTGATGCTCTTGGTCCAATCACGTTTCGTATTTCGAGCGCCGTTGAGCTTCCCCGACGATCCTGCCGTCCTCCATATGCCGAACCGTTCATCTCAGGCCGGGGCGAATACGCCTTCATGGAAGAGCCTCCCCCCGATCCCTAGGCAGAAAGAGGGCTTCGAGTTCATGATGGTCCGTCAGCCCCTCCGGAATGGATACCGACGGACCGTTTACCGTTTTCATCGATGAGGTGCGAAGCGGGGTCCTGCGAGGTGGAAGTTTTATGCTTGGAGGCCACATTCAGTACCCGTAGGCCGGAGACATAGGATGCGCACTGGGAAAGCTTCAGGAGGGCGGTGGTCTGACTGTACATCATCGTCCTTCCGTCGGTGACACCT
>DTYS01000254.1 GCA_012961755.1 Candidatus Latescibacterota bacterium | reverse complement strand
TCTGCGCTCTAAGCTTCCCTCCACCCGTTCGGCCAGGCTCCTCAGGATATCCGCACCCTCGGATACCCCTACCCAGAGCACCCTGGGTCTGCCGAGGCCGGGGAAACCCCCGAGCCCCTCGAGGACCATCCTGAAGGGCCCGAGGCCCTCGGTGGCCTCCTGCACGCCTTGGAAGACCCCTTCCAGGCGAGCTTCGTCTATCTCGCCTAAGAACTTCAAGGTAAGGTGGAGGCTCTCGGGTGCTACCCACCTGACCTCTGCCCCGTACCCCTTAAGCTCCCTTACCAGGTCAGCCACCGACCTCCTCGCCCCGTCCGAGATGTCCACGGCCACGAACGTCCTCACCTGGGCCATATCTCCCCCTATGCCAGTTCCTTCAAAAGCTCCGTCGCCTCGCGCACCATGACCTCCCCCACGTCCTCCCTGTACGGGAAGAGGTCCGAGAAGAAAGGAGTAAAGGAGGACGCGTAGGATTTGGCCTCGAAGTCCTCCCTCGTAGGGATGTAACCCACGTACCTCTCAGCGTATCCTACGAAGTGGGTGGGGTGGAAGGGTGAACCCTCCTTGACCGCCCTCCCTATCCGGGAGAAGACCTCCCCGGGGACCGCGACGAGCGCAGAATCCCCTAAGATTAAGGCCCTGAACTTGACCTCCAGAGCTCCGGGGTGCCTCCCCTCCTCCCTCAAGGATGGGACCCACTCCTCGTAGGTGATCCCCCCAGGAAACCTTGCTTCCATAAGTTCAAGCCATCTTCTGGATTCCCATTCCCTAAACATAGCCATGCGGGCGAACCATTCCCTCCGGGAGGTACCGTCCCCTCCCCCGAATTTCGGAAGGGCTAGCTCCTTCATCTCCCGGAAGAACTTCTCCTCCTCCCCGGGCTCCGGGACCCTCAGGGGTAGCAGGACCCTCCTGGAGCTGAACTTGAGCCCCATATCCCCGAATTTCGCCCTCCTTACTACATCTGCCACCACCTTCCCGAGGGCCCTTCCGTCACTTTCGACCCTTCCGAAGTCCGCCCTCCCCCAGGCCTCGCTGTTCGAGACAGGATCTATATCTCCGCAGGCCCCGGTGAAGAAGATGCACGTCCCCCCCAATTCCTCCTCCACCTGAAGCCTCGTGGCCCAGACATAATCGGCGGATACCACAGGTTTAGGTCCGAGCATGACAGGATGGCAGGCGTAAGAAAGCACGACAGCGACCATGCTCCCGTCCTTCACCCTGAACGCCCAGACCGGGACCTCGGGGTCGATGTGTCCCCCCTCGGTCCTAGTCCGGTTCCAGGCCAGATAAGGATGCTCCCCCGAGGCCGCGCCTGCCTCTACCTCGGTCAAGCTTTCGACCGCAGCACGTGCCGCGCTCCCCACGAGCTTGGGCAGCCCCCTCAAATAATCCTCGTCTGCCTCCCCCCATCCAGTCAGGAACGTCGTCGTAGGGCCCGTATGGGTGTGTACACAGGAAAGTAGGACTTCCCTCGCCTTAGTGGCCCTCCTGACCTCCTCCATTATGGCGTCCGAAAGCCACCCGTCCAGGCCAACGAGGTCGCAGGCCACGAGGGCGGCCCTCTTGAGCCCGTCGTCTAAGACGAGCACCCTTGACGTAAGGTCGTCGTGGACCCACTCTGCCTTCCTCCTAAGGTAGATCCCGTAACCTGCGAGCCCCACGCCCAAAGGTGGCGTTATGGTAGTCCTTCCGACTCCGACCTTGAGCATATCACCCTCCTCATAACCTCTCCGTCCTCCCTGCGCACGATGGCATGACTGCCTGAGACAGCCCTCCGCACCATATATAAAGCCGCCTGGGAGGCCCTGAACTTGATCTGGGAACGCTCCCCCACAAACCTGAATTCCTTTACCAGGGTCCCCTCAGGCGTGGCCACACCGATGTACACCAGCCCCACGGGCTTCTGTGGCGTCCCCCCGGTAGGCCCTGCTATCCCCGTGACCCCCAGCCCGACCTCCACTCCCGTCATCTCCCTTATGCCCTTGGCCATCGCCTCGGCGACCTGATGGCTCACAGCTCCGTGCCTTCGGATAAGTTCCTCCGGCACGCCCAAAAGCTCCACCTTCGCCCTGTTACTGTACGTCACCACCCCCCGCTCGAAGTAATCCGAACTTCCCGGCACCTCGGTTATCCTGTGCCCGATCAACCCTCCCG
>DTYS01000253.1 GCA_012961755.1 Candidatus Latescibacterota bacterium | reverse complement strand
GTGAGATCCGGGTCGTGGTCGATCCCGGCAATGTTGACGATCTGCAGGCAGGCGATCTGGCGCGGCGGATCGCACGCAAGCTCGAGGGAAGCCTCAGGCTCGCAGATTACGCTGGAGCCCTCGTGGTCGGAAGCGTATCCGGGGTTATAGCCTTCATCGTGACCCTCCTCTGCGCCCAGGCTAAGCTGGGGCTCGTACCCTTCGACATACCCGAGGCCGAGCAGGAGATAATGGGAGGGCCTTTGATAGAGTATTCGGGAGCACCCTTGGCTGCCTTCAAGCTCACCAAGGCCATGATGCTGTTCGTTCTGCCTGTCTTCCTCATGACGGTCTTCTTAGGGGGGTTCCATCCCGAGGGGATACACATACTCTGGGGAACGCTCAAGTACCTGGGGATATTGGTGGTCATCGTCCTACTTCGCAACGTCAACCCGAGGTTGAGGATAGATCAGGCGATGAGGTTGTTCTGGGGACCTTGGACCGCTTTGGCGTTGGTCGGCGTTGTGCTGGCACTTCTGGGATACTGAGGGGGAAGGATGAGCATATTCACGAAGGCTCTCAAGAGGTCCATATGGGTCTACCATGTTGCAGCTTCTCCCTGTAACAACTGCGACATAGAGATACTCGACCTCCTGACCCCTAGGTTCGATGTGGAACGCTTCGGCATACTCCTCGTGGGGAGCCCGAGGCATGCGGACGCCCTACTGGTAACCGGATACATAAACAGGCATGTAGCACCGAGGGTTGTGGAGGTCTACAGGCAGACCCCCAAGCCCTGTGTCGTGTTCGCCGTCGGCACCTGCGCCTGTTCCATGGGAATATTCGCTAAAAGTTACAACGCGGCAGGTCCTCTGGACGAGCTCATACGCTCTGTGGACCCCGAGGCCCTCATAGTGTACGTTCCTGGATGTCCACCTAAGCCCGAGGCCATAATATCCGCCGTCGTTAAGGCCATATCCGCGCTCTGAGGGAGATATGACGAGGGAAGAGCTCCTTGGGAAGGTCAAGGCTCAACTTAAGGAAAAGATCTTGAACTTCTACGAACGTTCCCCCAGGCGGGTTTACATTACCGTAGCACCTGAAGATGCTTTCCAGGCATGTAGATTCCTGTTCGAGGAATGCGGCGGAAGGTTGGCCACCGCTTCCGGGGTCGACACCCCGGACGGGATAGAGATACTCTACCACTTCGTCATGGACGGACAGGGTATGGTGCTTACGGTAAAGACCAAGATCCCCACGAGGGAGGACCCCAGGATAAGGTCCATAGCGACCTTCCTTCCCGGTGCCCTCTGGATAGAGAGGGAGGTGCACGAGATGTTGGGGGTGGAGTTCGAGGGCCATCCAGACATGAGGAGGCTCCTCCTTCCCGACGATTGGCCGGAGGGGAAATATCCTTTAAGGAGGGACTTCAAGGGGGTGGAAGGATGAAGAGGACGATGATACCCCTGGGACCTTACCATCCCCTCTTAGAGGAGGCCGAGTTCTTCCAGCTCTATGTGGAAGGTGAGACCGTTGTGGACATGGACCTAAGGATAGGGTACCAGCACAGGGCCATAGAGAAGCTCTCGGAGAACTTACACTTCGACCAGGTTACGTTCTTAGTGGAGAGGATATGCGGCATATGCTCGACATCGCATCCTATAGCTTACGTGCAGGCCTTAGAGGACATAGCTGGGGTCGAGCCTCCGGAAAGGGCCAAGTACATAAGGAGCATAGTTGGGGAGCTCGAGAGGATACACAGCCACCTGCTCTGGTTCGGGCTGGCTGGGCACTTCATAGGGTACAACACTGTCTTTATGTGGGCCTGGAAGTACAGGGAGCCGGTACTGGACATATTCGAGAGGATCACGGGAAACAGGAACCACTACGCTGTCATGAAGCCGGGAGGGGTGAGGAGGGACATACATCCAGATGACGTTCCCGAGCTCCTGAGGATGCTGGACGAGCTCGAGCCGAAGGTGAAGATGTTCGTGGATGTCGCCCTGGACGACCCCGTGCTCCACGCGAGGCTGAAGGGCGTTGGTGTGCTGACGAGGGAAGACGCTATAAGGTACTGCGCCTTGGGTCCCACCGCCAGGCCCTCGGGGGTCGCTATAGACGTCAGGAAGGACCATCCTTACGCTGCATACGATAAGGTCGACTGGGATATAGTGGTCATGGAGGAAGGGGACGTGTTCGCTAAGGCGGCCGTGAGGCTCCTCGAGATACTGGAGTCCATAAAGATAGTGAGGGGATGCCTCGAGAAGATGCCGGAGGGCCCCATAGATGCCGGGCTGGAGGAGGTTCCGCCCGGGGAGGGGATAGGTCACCACGAGGCCCCGAGGGGGGAGGTGTTCCACTACGTTCGTTCGGACGGGGGGAACAGCCCCGTAAGGCACAAGGTCAGGGCGCCGAGCTACATGAACATCCCGACCTTCAAGGCCACGTGCATAGGGCAAAGTGTCGCGGATGTAGCCTTGATCACCGCGAGCGTCGACCCATGTTACTGCTGCACGGAGAGGATGATGGTGGTAAGGGACGGGAAGGGAAGGACCATGGGCTGGAACGAGCTTGTGAGGCTCTCTAAGGAGAAGACCGAGAGGATAAAGAGGGAGCTCGGGATGGAGGAGCCCAATTGGGACCTTCCCGAGGTGAGCTTCAGAAGGGGTGAGAGATGAACCTGTTCTGGGTGCCGATAGTAGTGCCCGCAGCAGGAGGCCTGGCGGCCTTCGTGCTCCCGAGGAGGGTCAAGGCAGTATCGGAGGCCTTAGGCCTCGTCTCGACTGCCTGGGCGTTCTGGGCTTCGCTCAAGCTCTTCGGGATGAGGGGGGCCTCGTGGAGCGCCCCATGGCTCAGGTTCGACGGGCTCGGGCTCGGCCTTAGCCTTAAGGTCTCCCCCGCTGCGGCCTTCATACTTCCGTTCGTGTGCCTTTTCGGCTTCCTCGTTGCCCTTTATTCCGTGAAGTTCAGGATAGGATCCCGCACGAGGTACTATGCTTTCCTCCAGTGGACGGTCGCGGGCTCCTCAGGCGTGGTCCTTGCGAACAACCTCCTTTTGCTCCTCATATTCTGGGAGATAGTTACTATGATGCTCTACCTACTTGTGAGCTTGGGGAGGGGGGATGCCGCAGCAGAGGCTGCGAGGAAGGCCTTTGTGGTGTTGGGCTTCGGGGACAGCTCCTTGCTCTTAGGGGTGCTGCTCTTCTGGGCCGCGGCGGGGACGCTCTCCATGGACGTTAAGGTACATGCCGGAAGCCTACTTACCTCATCGGCGTTCCTCCTCATCATGCTCGGGGCCCTGGCCAAGGCAGGGGCCATGCCGGTCCACTCTTGGATCCCCACGATGGCGGAGGGAGCTCCTGCACCCCTTATGGCCCTCCTGCCCGCTTCCCTGGACAAGCTCTTAGGGATATACCTTCTTGCCCGCGTCTCTTTGGACCTCTTTTCCATCACCTGGGGGCTTCAGGTCGTCCTGATGGTCGTAGGTGCTGGGACCATCGTCCTGGCCGTTATGATGGCTTTGATACAACATAATTTGAAGAAGTTACTGTCCTTCCATGCAATAAGCCAGGTCGGATACATGGTCTTAGGGATAGGAACGGGGACGGTCGTGGGGGTCCTGGGAGGGATATTCCACATGTTGAACAATGCGATATACAAAAGCTGCCTCTTCCTCTCCGGAGGAGCTGCCGAGCATAGGGTCGGGACCTCAGAACTTGAGGGACTCGGGGGCCTTGCGAGGTCCATGCCCCTTACCTTCGCAAGCTGCCTCATAGCGGCCATGGCTATATCGGGAGTGCCTCCACTTAACGGTTTCGTCTCCAAGTGGATGGTCTACCAGGGTGTGATATCCCTCAGAACCTCCCTCATGCCCTTCCTCTTGGTGGCCGCAATGTTCGGAAGCGCCCTTACGTTGGCCTCCTTCATTAAGGTGCTTTATTCGGTATTCTTGGGCCAGAGGCCGAAGGGGGTAGGTGAGGTCAGGGAGGTCGGGTTCGGTATGGCGTTCCCTATGGTGGTCTTGGCTGCCTTATGTATATTCTTCGGGATATTCGCCCAGTTCCCCCTGAGGAACTTCGTGGGGCCTGTGCTGGGAAGGTCCTTCGTGGGGATACCTCAAGACATCTCCCTCGGGAAGGCGCTCTGGAGCCCCTCCTTGGCGACCCTCCTTTTGGGGATAGCGCTCCTGGTCGGGTCCTTGATATACCTCGTAGGAAGGGTCACGGTCAGGAGGTCGGCTCCTGTATTTATGGCTGGGGAGAGGTTGGACCCGGAGGAGACAAGGATGCCCGGCACGGGGTTCTACGATACCGTGAGGGAGCTCAGGCTCCTTAGGGGGCCCTACAGGGAGGGGGAGAAGGGGGTTTTCGACCTCTATGGGCTCT
>DTYS01000252.1 GCA_012961755.1 Candidatus Latescibacterota bacterium | reverse complement strand
CTGCCTTGTGGCGAGGGCCTTTACGTAGGCAGCGTCCCTGCGAGCTATCGCATCCGCTACCCTCTTCCTGCTGGAATTTATGAGCTCCCCGACTATTATCATACCTTAACCTCCTACGAACCTGAACCTGTCGTCAAGTTGGAACCTGCCGTAGGTGTACTCTTCCCCCTCCGAAAGCTCCTCCACGAGGGCGTCGTTCCTGTAGACCTTTACAGGAAAGTTCATCCCTTCCAAGGAGATCCAGAGCTCACCCCTGACATCTGGGTCGGAGGAGAGCCTCTTGAAGAAGAACCTCCTCTCGTTTTCGGTCCAGAGGTACCTGCACTCCGCGACAGCGTCGTCCCCGTTCCCGAGCCAGACCGAGAAGTCCTTGGCCTTAAGGTACCCGAGCACCACGAGCTTGCCCCTCGGGACCATCTCGGGAAGGGGGTACCTTCCGGATAGTATGCCCGGCAGGAAGTACTCCTCGGCGGCTATGAGGTCGGGGACGTCGTGTGGGTACCCGTGGAGCCACCTCTTGGGGTCCCCCGGATGGCTTTCGTATGGGTAAACGTTGGTGTAGCCGACCTCCTGGGCCCTGCGGTGATATTCGCGGTCGAAGTAAGGGGGGCAGAGGGTCTCCTCCTCGTCCCAGAAGAGGTAGAAGGCGGTGTAGGGATTGTTGACGGCACCCAGCAGGCTGTTCCTGGCCATGTACTTGTCCGGAACGTCCTGGGGGCTTCCTCCTACGTCCTCCTCGAGCTGCCTGCGCACGTCCGGGTCACCGGTATGTTCGTACCAGTACCCGTAGTCGCTTATCCCGAAGAAGGATACTGCACAGCGGAAGAGGTCGGGGAAGCGGACCACGCAGGAAAACACGTTCCCTCCCCCTCCGCTGTAGCCTATTATGTTCACGTTCCTGCCGTCCACCCTGTTGCCGAAGCTCCCGCGGATGTAGCTTATGGCGTCGTATATGTCCATGACCTCTACGCCGCCGCTGTCCCTCCTCCCCTTAGAGTCCCCGTATCCTCGCATGTCCGGGGCGGCAGCGAAGAGGCCCTGCTCCGCCAGGCGTTCGAGGGTGGAGGAGAGGTCCTTGCGGCCTCCACGGTATCCGTGCATCACCACCACTATGGGAAGGTTTGACTTGGTGTCGTCGTAGACGACGTCCACGTAGAGGGGTCCGGAGTCGTCGACGCTGCTCCTGTAGGTTATGGTCTCCGTCCTCATATCACAGCTCCATTTTGTTCGCCCCGTACTTTGCAACTAAGTTGTTTGCCTTCAAGTAGTAATCTATGCTCTCCCCCGCGTCCGCCCACCACCCCTCCAGGAAATCGTAGGTCATCTCGCCCCACTGTATGTACCTGTTGTTAACGTCAGTTATCTCGAGCTCCCCCCTCGCGGAGGGCTTGAGGGTCCTGATTATGTCGAAGACCCTGTTGTCGTACATGTAGATTCCTATGACAGCGTAGTTGGTCTTCGGGTGCTTGGGCTTCTCCTCTACCCTCACTATCCTTCCTCCCCTTATCTCGGCCACCCCGTAGCTCTGGGGGTTCTCGACCTCCTTGAGTAGGACCTTTGCCCCCCTCTCCTGACGCCGGAAGTCCTCCACCGCCTTCCTTATGTTCCCCTCTATTATGTTGTCCCCGAGGATCAGCACTATCCTGTCCCCGTCCGCGAAGTCCTCGGCCAGGGAGAGGGCGTCGGCTATCCCTCCCGGCCTCTCCTGGTACGTATAGTGGAGTCGTCTGAGCCCGAACTCCTTGCCGTTTCCGAGGAGCCTGAGGAAGTCGCCCGCGTTGTTGCCCCCTGTGACTATCATTATGTCCTCTATCCCCGCGTTGACCAGGGTCTGTATGGGATAGTATATCATGGGCTTGTCGTATACGGGGAGGAGGTGCTTGTTGGTGATCTTGGTCAGGGGATAGAGCCGGGAGCCCGTACCTCCTGCTAGGACCACCCCCTTCATGCGTGCTCCTCGGTCAGGAACCTGACGAGCTCCCTTATGTCATCGAGGGCCTTAACGCCCACGAGGACCGCCATCGCGGTGTATATGACAAGTGCTGCTACGAGCACGACCTTCCAGAAGCCGAGCCATTCCGTCATCCTTCCTCCCTTCCGAGGGCGTGACCTAAGAGGGAACCTATTATCATCCCCAGCATAGCGACTATGTAGGCCGACATGCCCGCAAGACCTGGGGAAAGTTCGAACCCTAAGGAGGCCTTCAGGAAGGCGTTCACCTTGTCCAGGAGGAAAAGCTGCGAGACCGGGAATATTACCCCCAAGGCTATCGCGGTGTAAGCTCCTGTCCTGTTGGCCTTCCTCCAGTAGAGCCCGCAGGTGAGGATGGCCAAGGTGCCGGAGAGGTACATGGTGCCCGTGAGGGCGAGGTAGTCCCACATGGTCCCGGGGAGCTGGTACCAGAGCCCCCATACGAGCAGGAAAGCGCCTATGAGCACTATGAGCACCCTGGTCAGGATTATCCTCGCGCGCGTGGAGAGCCCTCGCCTGAAAAGCGGGGCTATTAAGTCCTGGGTTATGACCGAGCTCCATGCAAGTAGGTAGCTGTCGTGCGTGGACATGAAGGCAGCAAGCATACCTGCGGTGAGGAGGCCCAAAATTCCTATAGGTATTATCTGCCCCAGCATGGCGGGCATGGCCTTGAGGGAGCCCTCAGCAACCCCCTCCATCTTGGTGCCGAAGTAAGCTATGGCCGCCACGCCCCAGAAGATGGGAAGTATGGCCCTTCCTATCCATACCAGGCTCGTAAGCCTGTACACCTTCCTGGCGACCTCGGGTGAGCGGGTGGCCGATACCCTCATGGCTGCCGTCTGCCACGTGGCCGAGGCCGTGGTGAAGAGGAGTATCTGCCATACCACGTACGACCATCCGTAGTTGGGGTTAGAGAACGGGGAAAGGCCGTCCATACCCCTGTACTCAACTACAGCGTGGGCTATCGAGCCCAGCCCGACCTTGGAGAGCACGACCACGGTGGCCAGGATGAACCCTAAGCTCAGCACCACGAACTGGATGTAGTCCGTGAAGACCACGGATATCATTCCCCCGACCACGGTGTAGAGCAGGACGACTATTAGGAGAACCGTCATAACCAGGTTGAGCACCGGGACGTCCCTCCCCCCCAAGGATAGGACCTCCGGAAGTCCCGTGACCTGGGTGAGGAACAGGGCCCCGGCCTTCAGGAACACACCCATGTTGAGTATGCCGGCCGTGGCTATGACGAGCCCTCCCACCCACCTTACTCCCTTGCTGTACCTCATCTCGTAGTATTCGGCTATGGTCATGGCCCCCGAGGCCCTGAACCCCTTTATAAGGAAACCTGTGAACCCCAGGATCGCCATACCCAGCCCCGCAGCGAGGCCGATGAAGAAAGCTGAGAAGCCGTTCTTGTACCCCTGCTCGGCCATGTAGACCACGGTCACAAGCCCCATCTCGGTCCCGGCCAAGGTAGCTATGGCGAGGTAGGGGTTCAGGCCGCGGCCCGCTACTATGAAGTCCTCTATGGTCTTCACATATTTCCTGCCCATGAGCCCCGCCGCGCCCGCTCCTACCACGTAGACCAGAACTATAGCCCAGTCCAACAGCGTGAAGTGGGACATATCACCTCCTCGGGTCTCTGAGGATCGATACCCGCCAGCCCGCCCTCAGGCCGTAGGGTCCCTTCCCCCATATCCCCT
>DTYS01000251.1 GCA_012961755.1 Candidatus Latescibacterota bacterium | reverse complement strand
TCAGTTGGCCCATAAGCCTGTAAGCTTCCCCTATGTTGAACCATGCCCTGTCCTCGAACCCGTAGGAATCCACCACCAGATAGCTGAACCTGGGCCTGCGGTACTCCTCCTTCCTGGCCCTCAGAAACTTCCGAAAGGTCTCTATCGCCTCCTGGTGCCTCTCCTGCTTCATCCTGACGGCCGCAAGCGTGAAGAGCACGTCTAAGTTCCTCGGAAAATCCTCCAACACCTCCTCGCAGAGCTCCTCGGCCCTATCCAGATCTCCTAACATCATATGGGAATATGCTGTGTCGTACGCTATCATCTGCCATTGTGATGTGGACATCTTATCCCTCAACCGCTCTATGGTATCTTCCCCTACCTCCACGGCCTTCTCGAACTTCTTCCAGCTCCTGTAGACCCTTACGAGGTTGGACCAGGAGAAAGTGTCCTCGGGGTGCTGCTCAAGATGCCTGTGCAGGAGCCCGCTTGTGCGGAGGAACTTCCTCTCCATCCTCTCGGGCGAGAGGTCGTACCCGTAGTGGTAGACCTTTATCTCGCTTGTGGTCGCAAAGCCCTCGTACACGAGTTGGTTGTGGACTATACCCTCGTAATGGCCGTGCCCCCTCCTGAATATCCTCTGGAAGTAATGCTTCGCCACCCCTCCCTTAAAGATGTTGTGGATGGCCACGAAGATAGCGTTGACCTCCGGGACCTTATCCACGGCCCGCAGTACCTCCTTCAAGATGGGAGCATCCTCCCTGGCCAGTTCCTCGTCCGCATCGAGCTGAAGTATCCAATCCCCCTTCGCGAACTGAAGGCCGTAGTTCCTGGCCTCGCTGAAGCTGTCCTGCCAAGGATGGTGGTAAACTTTGGCCCCGTAAGCGCGGGCTATTTCGACCGTGCGGTCGGTGGAGCCGGTATCCACTATCACCATCTCGTCCACCACGTCCTTCACGCTCTCCAGGCACTTCGGAAGGAACTCCTCCTCGTCCCTGACTATCATGCAAAGGGAAAGTGTAGGGTATCCGGACATGGTCAACCCCTCCGTCGACGCTCAGTTGAACGCTCCTGTATCTTTCGATCCGCTCACTGTATACATGATTATATCCTCCAGCTTGGCCGTGGCCACACATAGGCAGGTGTCGGCAGCACCGTAGTACATCTTCACCTCCCCGTCAGGTTCGACTATCGCCCCGCAGGCGAAGACCACGTTGGGCACATCCCCTATCCTTTCGTAGTTCTCCCTCGGCGAAAGCAGGGGCACCTTACACCTCGCTACCACCTTGGATGGGTCCTCCAAGTCCAACAGGGCCGTCCCAACCCTGTAGACCGGCCCTGCGGGCGTTATCTGAACCCCGTGATATATCTCCAGCCATCCCCACTCCGTGCGGATCGGCGAGGCGGATGCCCCTACCCTGTAGGAATCCCAATATCCCTTCCTCGGTGGTATGAGGACCTTGGAACGACCCCAGCTGTACAGGTCCTTCGAATACGAGATCCATATGCTACCAACCCCGAGGCCTATGGGACGGTCCAAGCGGACGTACTTTCCGTCTATCCTCTCCGGAAAGAGGACGCCGTCCTTATTTCCGGGTTCGGATATGAGGGCTATACGCTCGAACTTATGGAAATCTTCGGTCTTAGCTAAGGCGATCCGAGGACCGTAGCCCGAATATGCCGTGTACATAACGTAGTACGAGCCTTCGATGAAGGTTACTCGGGGGTCCTCTATACCCAAGGCCTCATATACCCTAAATATGCCCTCCTCAGCCGGAAGCATGACAGGCCGTCCTTCTACCTCGAAGTGGAAGCCGTCCTTACTCTTAGCCAAAGCGAAGAAGGAATATCCCTGCTGTCCTTCGACCCTCAGGAGAAGCAGGTAATCTTCCCCGAGCTTTACCGGGGTCCCGTTGAAGACCGTATTACAGCGGAACGGAATGTCCTCCAAGGTCAGGATCGGATTCCCCTCCCAACGATGGAACACGTCCCTTCCGAACTTTCTCCTCTTCATATCAGAACTCCTCCGCGCTCTCCTTACATATCCTCACTATCTCCTGAACTTTCGTGGTTCCCACGCAGATACAGGAGTTCGCCGCCCCGTAGTACAACTTCACCTCATCGTCCGGTTCCACGATCGCCCCGCACGAGAACACGATGTTCGGCACGTCCCCTATCCTTTCGTATTCCTCACGTGGAGATAGGATCGGTATGTTAGTCCGGCCTATAACCTTGGAAGGATCCTCGGAATCCAAGATGGCCGCTCCCAAACGGTAGAGCGGCCCTGCGGAGGTCTGCTTCGCGCCGTAGTATATGAGCAACCATCCCTGATCTATCTCCATAGGCGGGACTGCGACGCCTATACGGTCCGAGTCCCAAAATCCGGCCCTCGGGGTCATAACCACCTCGGACCATCCCCAATATTCCAGGTCCTCCGAATATGTGATCCAGATGCTGCTGCCCTCACGGGGACGCTCCAGCCTAACATATCTGCCCCCGATCTTCCTCGGGAAGAGCGAGCCTCCCTTGGTATCGGGTTCGGAAACCAACCCTATACGCTGGGCGGTCCTGAAGTTATCCGTACGGGCGAGCCCCAAGCGGTAGCCGTGGAGCCCGAGCGCGCTGTAGGATATGTAGTACGAGCCATCCAGCGGGACGACCCTTGCATCCAGGACACCGAGCTCCTCGTAGATTCTAAACTCTTCTTCACGGGAGGGGGCCATAAACGGTCCATCGTCCATCTCGAAATGATACCCGTCCGTACTCCTGGCAGTATAGATGGAATAATGCCCCTCTAAGCCCTGGATCGTCACCAGCAGGATATACTCGCCGTCCACCTTAACGGCACCTGCGTTGCGGATGTCGCTGCATTTGAAGGAGAAGTCTTCGATCGTAATTATAGGGTTCCCCTCCCACCTGTAGACTATGTCTATCCCCCGCCTTTTGAGCATAGTTACCCTCCAGGGTAAACTTTTTCGTATATGAAAAAGGTCCATGGAAGGATCCTGTTAAGGTTCATCGCTGCGATCTCCTCCAGATCCTCCCTGCGCACGAGGTTAGTATGCTCTGAGAACAGCCTATGCCAGAAATCCGGTCCAGCGATCGTAACATGTGTAGGATCTCCCTTCGCTCCCCTGGGAAGTACCTCGGCCGATGACTCGTCGTGCACCGTTATGATCATAAATATATATCTGGAAGTAACGCGCTCTAGTTCTTGGATACCCCTTATCGCTTGCTCGACTGTCAGATGCTCGAAGACATCCAAAGATGTCACTAAGTCGAAGGTATCGTCCTTGTAAGGTAAAGGCTTGCCCAACTCAGCTTGTAGGAGATATGGCCTTATGTCCACCTTCCCCGGAGTGAGATAAGGCTCATCCGAGACATGTTTTACGGCATACGAGCTTATATCGAAACCGTATGCCTCCACGCCATATTCCCTGAGCCACTTTATCAGAAACCCCATCCCACATCCGGCGTCCAACACCCTCTTAGGCTGGAAAGTTGCCTTCAGGAACCGGGCCATAGGCTGGAAGACATAGCGGGTTCTCCTCTCGCTCTTCCAGAAATAGGATCTGTCGTATCGGGAGACGTCAATAAAGACCCCGTAATTTTTTCCCTCGACCGGTTTGAAACTCACATGTGGAAAGTCGCACGGGTTACAGAACCCGAAGTCCTCGCAGTAGTAATAGTCCTCCCTAAGGCTAACCTCTCCATTGGTCAGGTCCCCGATCGGACTCCTCCGGCTGTACAGGTGGTAGTGACAGTTGTAGACCAGGCCATCGGGCCCTATGAGGAACCTCCTCGTCCGGCAGTACATAGGTCTTCGGCTGCGGGCACTGAAGCCCTCCTGGTAAAGCTTCATATCGGTGATCCCGTGTTCTCGAGGATCGTTCGTCACCGTGTGATCCTCTGGATCTGGATATAGCCTTCCGTTCCAGTATCCCAAGAAGCTCTGGGGCCTCAGATCCAAGCCATGCCTAATAAAAATCTCACGGTACTTCCGGAAGCCGCTCCCCGGATGGTCCACCATGGCTACTTGATCCACCCAGAGCCCCAATTCCTTCATCCTCCTCACCCTCCGGATGAACTCCTCCGGAGGTATGAAGCTGGGATGGAAGGACGTGTTGAACCTTACGGTGGACCTGGGATGTAAGTTCTTTGCGAATCGGTCTATGTCCTCGAAGGTCCTAGATATCAAATTCGTGGCGACCGTTACGGTGTATCCCTCCAAGTTGTTCAGAATATACAGGAAATCCCGATGGAGGGACGGTTCTCCCCCGGTGAGGGCCAGGGGCTGGCCAGGCCGATGCTCTATGCCGTTGAGGATTCGCACCCATTCTTCCCCGGAAAGATGTTCCTTATTCTTCGCCCTATCGAACTCCTCTGGCACGATCTTCTGGATGCAATAGGGACAGTCGGCGGAACATCTCAAAGTGAGGAACGCTCCCCAGTACGCCCCTGGCCCGTGGAAGGCCGGAGGTGGACTGTAGACGTACTTCTTCTTCGCCACTATCGTCGGCGATCTCCCATCCTGCAACAACCTATCTACAGCCTCCAAGACGGTCCCAGCGCTTATGCGTATCCCACCTGTCTCATCCCGCAGGACCCTGTCCTTATGCTTCTCCTTAAACTCCTCAGTTGCCATCTCCCATGCCCTCCGGGAGGCCACGATAACGCTCTCCTCCCTCAGGGGCGCGCTCTGGTGCATCCAGGTCATCGTAAAGAGGGCTATTATCGGAGTCTTCGTGGTCGTGGCCAGCCACATAGGTCCCGAGTCCAGCC
>DTYS01000250.1 GCA_012961755.1 Candidatus Latescibacterota bacterium | reverse complement strand
TCTAAGTCCGGATGGTAGCAGAGGTGAGGTATGTAGATGCCGTTCTCTAAGGCGGCCTCCAGTACGGTCTTCCCCACCTCCGTGGTGACCTCTACGCCGTCGATTATGAGCGATACATTATCCCTCACCGCTCACCTCCTTCCGAACTTTCCAGCCACCTTATTCCGTCCTCGGTCTCCAGGTCGCACCTAAGACAGCGCCTCGCTTCTCGGACTGCGACCTCCTCGTCTAAGGTCAGCTCCACCTCTTCGAAGTTCTTCGCCCTCCTGTCGGGAGGCAGACGGGGGATAGTGGGCCTTCTGGCCTCCTCTACCTCCTCCTCGGTGAGCTCCACGGGAGGTAGGTACATGGAGGGCCTGGTAGGACTGTACTCCCTCGTAAGGCCCTCTCCTCTGATATACCTATCTATGGACTCGGCAGCGATCTTCCCCGAAGATATCGCGTCCACGACGGTCTTCGGACCCGTCACCACATCCCCTCCGGCGAAGACCCCCTCCAGATCCGTGGCGAGGGTCTCCGGGTCCACGACCAAGGTGTTCCCCTCGGAGGTCTTGATCCTGTACCCTCCGTCGAGGAAGGAGAGGTCGGGCTCCTGCCCGATGGCAACTATCAGGGTGTCCAACTCTACGACGAACTCCGAGCCTTCTATGGGCACGGACCTCCTCCTTCCGGTCTCGTCGACCTCCCCCAGTCCCATCCTTATGCATTCCAGGCCCACGACCCTCCCACCTTCGGCGAGGACTTTGGAGGGTGCGGTCAGGAACTTGAACTCTACCCCCTCCTCGAGGGCGGCGTCCACCTCCTCCCCGAAGGCCGGCATCTGGGCCTTGGTCCTCCTGTAGATCACGAACACCTTCTCGCAGCCCTCCATCCTGACAGCGACCCTAGCGGCGTCTACGGCCGCGTTGCCCCCGCCGATCACTCCGACCCTCTTGCCTACTCCAACTTCCCTTCCGAGGTTCACGTCCCTGAGGAACTTCAAGGCGTCTAAGGATCCCTCGGCGTCCTCGTTCGGAATGCCCAACCTCCGCGATCTGTGGGCGCCCGTGGCTACGAATACGGCCCCATAGTTCTCAAGAAGTTCGCGGAAAGGTACGTCCTCTCCGATCCTGGTGTTCGTCCTGATCTCCACGCCCGCACCTTTGATGTATTCTACATCGAGGTCAAGTATCTCCTTGGGCAACCTATACTCCGGTATGTACAGGGCCAAAGTCCCTCCTACTATGGGCGCGGCCTCGAATATGGTGACATCGTATCCCCTCTCCGCGAGGTAGTACCCTGCCGTCAGCCCAGCCGGCCCTGAGCCCACGATGGCGACCTTCCCCTTAAGCTTCCTCCGTGATACCTTCCTGGGGGATACCTTCCTCCTGGCGTAGTCCACGGCGAACCTCTTGAGGGCCCTGATGGCTATCGGCTCCGCCCACCTGCCCGCCTGACACTTGGATTCGCAGGGATGATGGCACACCCTGGAGCAGACCGAGGGCAGGGGGTTATCCTTCCTTATTACCTCGAAGGCCTCCTCGAAGCGCCTTTCGGCTATGAGGGATATGTAGACCGGCACCTCCGTCCCGATCGGGCAGGAGTGCTGGCACGGGGATGAGATTATCTCCTTACATACGACCGCAGGACATCTTTTTTGCCTTATGTGCGCTTCGTACTCGTCCCTGAAGTAACGGATCGTGGTAAGCACGGGGTTCGGGGCTGTCTGCCCCAGGCCGCACAGGGAACCAGCCTTGACGGCCTCGCCTATTTCCATAAGTAGCTCTATGTCACCTGGCCTTCCCTTCCCTTTGGTTATATCGTCGAGGATGTCTAACATCTGTTTCGTGCCGAGCCTGCAGGGCACGCACTTCCCGCAGGATTCCTTCTGGGTGAACTCTAGGAAGAACCTGGCCACATCCACCATACACGTGTCCTCGTCCATCACTACCATGCCACCCGAGCCCATGATCGATCCCACGGCATTGAGCGACTCGTAGTCGACGGGAACGTCCAGAAGCTCCCTCGGTATGCACCCTCCCGAGGGGCCACCGGTCTGGACGGCCTTGAGGGCTTTGTCTCCCGATATACCGCCCCCTATATCGTATACTATCTGCCTCAGGGTGATGCCCAAGGGCACCTCCACAAGGCCCGTGCGCTTGACCTTGCCGACCAAGGCGAAGGTCTTAGTTCCCTTGCTATCCTCCGTGCCGCACCGGGCGAACCACTCCGCGCTATTTTTAAATATCAGGGACACAGAGGCAAGGGTCTCCACGTTGTTTATCACGGTAGGCTTCCCCCAAAGGCCGGACGTCGCGGGGAAGGGAGGCCTGGGCCTGGGCATCCCCCTCCTACCCTCTATAGATGCTATAAGCGCCGTCTCCTCTCCGCAAACGAAGGCGCCCGCCCCCTCCTTCACCTTAATGTGGAAGCTGAACCCCGAGCCCAAGATGTCGTCCCCCAGTAGCCCGTATCCTCGCATCTGCCCGATGGCCGTCCTTATCCTTTCAAGGGCTAAGGGATATTCCGCCCGGCAGTAAATGTAGCCCTCCTCGGCACCTATAGCGTAGCCGGCTATGAGCATCCCCTCGAGGACAGAATGGGGATCGCTTTCAAGGAGCGATCTGTCCATAAAGGCACCGGGGTCTCCCTCGTCCGCGTTGCATATGATGTACTTACGGTCACCCTCGGCCTCGAAACAGAACAGCCACTTCCTCCATGTGGGAAAGCCGGCTCCTCCCCTCCCCCTCAGGCCGGACCTTTTTACCTCGTCTATCACATCCTCGGGCGTCATACTTAGTGCCCTCACGAGGCCCTTGTATCCGTCGTTAGCTATGTAATGGTCTATGTCCGTGGGATCTATGAAGCCACAGTTTTTAAGGACCCTCCTCACCTGGTGCTTGAACATAGGGGTGCTGAAAAGCTCCGGAATGCCCTCCACCCTGCCGTCCCCGAAGGTGCCGATGGCGTATTCCGGCAGGGGGTCGTCGCCTATAAGGTACCTATCTATAAGTTCCACCGCCCTTTCCGGTGTGACCTCGCCGTAGAAGATGCCGGGCCTGCCCGGCTTCAGGATGAACACGATGGGTTCGACGTAACATGCCCCCAGGCAGCCGACCTCTATTATGTTAGCATCTATACCTCTGTCCTTCAGCTCCCTCCGAAGGGTTCCTAAGGTATCCAGCGCCCCCGCAGAACGTCCGCACGTGGCCGTGCCGACGGATATCAAAGGCCTATCGCCTCGCAGCAATGCCTCCCACTTCTCCCTGGCCTGGCGCTCCATATCCTCAAACTTCATCTCTACCTCCCCTAGCGAAGAGCTCCGCCACCTTCTTAGGGGTCATCTTGGCGTAGACCTTCCCGTTTATCATTATGCAGGGCGACAGACCGCAACACCCGAGGCAGGCTAAGGTTTCTAAAGTATATTCCATATCTTTCGTGGTCCCCCCCACTTCGATGCCGAGTCGTCTTTTTATCTCATCCAAGACGCGCGGGGCGCCACGGACGTGGCAGGAGGTGCCAAGACACACCATGATCCTGTTCCTGCCCACGGGCGTGAACCTGAACTGGGCGTAGAACGACGCGACCCCGTATACCTGGGCCTCTGGCACCCCGGTGAACTTCGCCACCCTCAGCATAGCCTCCTCGGGCAGGTACCCGAACTCCGACTGGACCCTCTGCAGGATCGGTATCAGCTCGTCCCTCCTTCCGGCGCAAG
>DTYS01000249.1 GCA_012961755.1 Candidatus Latescibacterota bacterium | reverse complement strand
GTCGCGGTGCCCACGGCCCTACATAGGGACGTGGGGATGGACTGCCTTAAGGCCGGGGTCGCCACGTTGATTGAGAAGCCTTTGGCCTCGTCGGTGGAGGAGGCGGAGGAGCTGGCGGAGCTCGCCGAGGCCAGGGGCGTCCTCCTTATGGTGGGCCACATAGAGCGGTTCAACCCCGTGGTCCGGGCCCTCAAAGGGATCATAGATCGGGGCGACCTCGGGGACCTCACTTCCCTCACGGCCAGGAGGGTGGGGATCTTCCCCCCCCAGGTCAAGGACGCCGACGTGGTATTGGATCTGGCCGTGCACGATATAGATATCTGTTCCTTCCTCTTGGGACGCCTGCCAAAGAGGGTCTACGCCAGGACGGGGAAGGCCCTCAACAGCAGGAGGTGGGACTTCGCTGGGATATTCTTAGATTACGGGGAGGCCTCGGCCCTCATCCAGGTCAACTGGATAACCCCGGTTAAGATAAGGGAGCTTACCGTCACGGGCACGGGGGGCTACGCGGAGCTGAACTACATAACCCAGAGGCTCAGAGTGTACGAAAGCGAATATCGGAGGAAGTTCGACTCCTTCGGGGATTTCGTGGTCAAGTTCGGTTCCCCCAGGGTCAGGGACGTCCCCGTAGAAGGTGCCGAGCCGCTCTTTTTGGAGCTCTCCCACTTCTTGTCCTGCGCGGACGAAGGGAGGACCCCGGAGGTCTCCGGAAGGGAGGGGCTCTCGGCCGTGGCCGTGGCCGCATGTGCCCTAAGGTCGAGCGAGGAAGGGAAGGTAGTGGATATAGCCCCAAAAAGTTCTTCGCTGGATCCCTAACCATATAACGGAATGTCGAAGCTGAAGGAGAAGCTGTTATTGCTTTCGGCGGACATCCTGGCCGTGAACTTGGCCCTCTTGTTCGTGTTGTGGATAAGGTACGAGGGGGGACATTGGGAGTACCTGCATCACCTTTGGCACCTTTACAGCGGAGGGAAGGGTGCCGTCAGCTTCTCCTTCGCCCTCAGGGCCTATCTGGGACCTTCGGGCGTGCTGAGCCTTTATTGGGTGGCCCTCTTCGCGTTCTACGGGCTCTACAGGTCGTGGAGGGCCCGTTCCAGGCTCGACGAGGGGATAGCTGTAGCGAAGGTGGTCACGGTAGGCGTGGTCGTGCTGTTCCTCGCCACCTTGGACCTATCCCATCCCTTCCCATCGGCCAAGGTGGCGATGCTGGCCTATTGGGGAGGGCTGTTGGTGCTCGTCGGAGGTGGGAGGCTCGGCATAAGGAGCTTCCAGAGGCATCTCCTGATAAAGGGGATAGGTAGGAGGAGGGCGGTGATAGTAGGGAGCGGGGAGAGGGGCAGGACCCTATTAGAGGACCTGAGGAAGTATCCGGCCTTGGGGTACGAGGTCGTGGGGTTCGTGCGTGGTCCCGGGGACCCGCCCGAGGAGGTCGTGGAGGGCACCTCGGTGCTCGGGACCATAGAGGAGCTTCCGGAGGTGGTGCGGAGGCACTGTGTGGAGGAGGTGCTCCTGGCCCCGTCCTCGGAGCTTAAGAGGAGGGTTCCGGACATAATCTCGGCCTGCGACGGCCTCCCTGTGACTTTTAGCGCGGTGCCCGACATATACGACATAATCAGTGGATATGTGCGCACGAACCAGATATACGGTCTTCCCCTCATAGAGCTCCTCCCCGACTTCATGCCCCCCTGGGAGAGGGCTGCCAAGCGAGCGTTGGACATCGCCGTGTCCGTCGCTGTCCTCTTAGGAGGTGCCCCCTTATGGCTTTTGATAGCCATCGTAATAAAGTTGGAGTCCAAAGGGCCCGTGTTTTACCTCCAGGAGAGGGTAGGGAAGGACGGGAGGATATTCTGGATGTACAAGTTTCGCTCCATGATCAGGGATGCGGAGAAGTACACCGGCCCTGTATGGGCCACCGAGGACGACCCTCGCATAACTAAAGTAGGAAGGGTACTGAGGAAACTTCGTCTGGACGAGGTCCC
>DTYS01000248.1 GCA_012961755.1 Candidatus Latescibacterota bacterium | reverse complement strand
TTCCTCTTGGGACCCTCCGGCTGTGGGAAGACCACCATCCTCAGGCTCATAGCAGGGTTCTACAGGCCGGACAGAGGTAGGGTGTTCTTCGGGGATAGGGATGTCACCCACGTTCCACCCCACAGACGCAATACAGCTATGGTGTTCCAAAATTACGCTCTCTGGCCGCACATGACGGTCTGGGAGAACGTCGCGTACGGCCTCGAGGTCAGGAAGGTGGGAGGGAAGGAGTTGAGGGAGAGGGTGGAGGAGATCTTAGAGATAGTTAGGATGTCGGACTACGCCGATAGGTTCCCGGGGCAACTTTCGGGTGGACAGCAGCAGAGGGTGGCCTTGGCCAGGGCTTTGGTGGTGGAACCCGAAGTGGTGCTCTTGGACGAGCCACTTTCGAACCTAGACGCCAAGCTGAGGCTCGAGATGAGGGAGGAGATAAGGCGTATACACCAACAGGTGGGCAGGACTATGATATATGTCACCCACGACCAGAAGGAGGCCATCTCCATGGCCGACAGGCTCGCCGTCGTGGACGCGGGGAGGGTGATGCAGGTTGGGACTCCAAGGGAGGTATACTCCCGACCGGGAAGTAGGAAGGTGGCGGAATTCATCGGGGAGGGAAACTTCATCGCGGGGAAGGTTAGGAAGCTCGGGGAGTCGGTGGAGGTGGAGACCGAGGTGGGTGCGTTCACGTCCTGCACATTTCCGGAAGGGCTCTCCTTGGGCCAGGAGGTTCAGGTCATGGTCAGGCCGGAGGCTTTGAAGGTCGGGGTGGGGGGGGATAACCTTCTTGAAGGGAAGGTGGAGAGGGTCATGTACTTGGGGGATACCGAACAGTACTTCGTGAGGCTGGGGGACGGGACGGTCTGGAAGGTCGTGGAGGTTCATCCTAAGGTGCGCAGGGCGGAGGTAGGGGAGCGGGTGAAGCTTTCGTGTGAACCGGACGACATCGTAGTCTTAGGGAGTTAGTGTGAAAGTTAAAGCAACGACGCGCGTCGTCGGAGTCATAGGTCATCCTGTGGTTCACTCCGCCTCCCCCCAGATGCACAACGCGGCCTTCGGGGTCCTGGGCATGGATTGGATATACGTAGCCTTCGACGTCCTCCCGGGAGAGGTGAGGAAGGCCTTGGAGGGCATAAAGGCCTTGGGAATGAGGGGGATAAATGTTACGGTACCACATAAGGGGGAAGCCTTCACATCCGTAGATGTGCTCACGCCCGAGGCCGAGGCCACGGAAGCTGTGAACACGGTCGTGGTGGAGGACGGAAGGTTGGTAGGGTACAATACGGACGTCTACGGGTTCAGGAGGGCACTGATGGAGGCTGGTTTTCGTCCACTTCCGGACAAGGTCGTGCTGTTAGGTGCCGGGGGGGCGGCGAGGGCTGTGGCGTACGCCATAGGAACTTCCGAGGGGGTGGAGGAGGTCGTGGTGCTCAACAGGACTGAGGAAAGGGCGGAAAGACTTGCGGAGGAGATGGGGATGAGGACTGGGAGGAAGTTCCTACCGGGCCCGCTGAGCGAAGATGCCCTCGTAGAAGCCATGGATGGGGCGGGGCTTTTGGTGAACGCAACTTCCGTCGGGATGCACCCCGATGTCGACTCTTCCCCCTTACCTTCCGCGGAGGTTCTGAGGCCGGGGCTCTGGGTGTACGACATCGTATATGTTCCTCCCAGGACGAAGCTCGTGCGCCAGGCCGAGGGGAGGGGCGCGAAGGCGGTGGGTGGGACCGATATGCTCGTGTACCAGGGAGCGAGGGCCTTCCGGCTTTGGACGGGCCTGGAGCCCCCTGTAGAGGTGATGAGGAGGGCACTCCTGGAGGCCTTGGGGGCGCGATGACGACGAAGGGATCGAATATCAGAGGACGGGCCTCGAAAACTTGCTCAGGCCTAGACGTGGACCGGTCCTGGCCGTGGATATGCCCGGAGCTCAGTAAGCTGTACAGGAGGCGTTCGAGTCCGGCCGGCCTTACTTCGACATGCGACCAACTTACATAGAAATAGACCTGTCGGCCATCAGACGCAACTTAGAGGAGGTCCGTCAGGCCGTCGGACCAGAAAGGAGAATATTGGCCCCTGTGAAGGCGAACGCCTACGGGCACGGCATGCTTCAGGTCGCCAGGACGGCCCTCGAAGCTGGGGCTTCGATGTTGGGGGTGGCCTACTTGGACGAGGCCGTAGCGCTCCGCCAGGCCGGGATAGGGGCTCCGATCCTCATATTCGGAAGTGAGCTTCCCGAGAACGCCCCGGAGATCGTGCACTGGGGCCTGAGGGCCACGTTGTGCACCTACGAACTCGCGAAGGCCCTGTCTCAGGCTGCCGTGCGCCTGAGGAGGAACGCTGTGGTCCACGTTAAGGTGGACACAGGGATGGGAAGGATAGGACTTAAGGTTGAGGAGATAAGGGAGTTCCTCAGTAAGGTCTCGGAGCTTCCGGGGATAGTGGTGGAGGGGATATACACCCACTTCGCGACCGCCGACGGCTCAGGAGACGGGGAGTTCGCCTTAGCCCAGATGGAGCACTTCCGGAGGGTGGTCGGACAGCTGAGGAAGGAGGGGATGGAGCTTCCCATAGCCCACGCAGCCAACAGCGCTGCTGTGCTGAGGTTCCCGTCTGCACACCTTGACATGGTCAGGCCTGGGATCATGCTCTACGGATTGGAGCCCTTCCCCGGGGCCTCGTACCTAGCCGACATAAGGCCGGCGATGAGCTTGAAGTCACGCATAGTCTTCCTTAAGGAGATACCTCCAGGAGCTTCGGTAAGTTACGGTAGGACGTTCGTGGCCGGAAAGAGGACCAGGATAGCTACCGTACCGATAGGTTACGGGGACGGGTATCCGAGGGCTCTATCCAACAGGGGGAAGGCCTTGGTAAGGGGGAAGAGGGCGAGGATAGTCGGGAACATATGTATGGACCAGCTGATGTTGGACGTGACTCATATAGAGGGGGTCAGGGTCGGAGATGAAGTGGTGCTAATAGGGGGACAGGGGGACGAGAGGATAACCGCGGAGGAACTCGCTAGCTTGGCCGGGACCATAAACTACGAGATAGTGACATCGCTTAACGGGAGGATACCGAGGATTTACAAAAACGGGTCAGCAGGCCTCTGACCCTCAAGAAGAAGTCCAGAGCAAGCTCCGTGCGGTAATCTGGGTAAGTCCAATCCAGGGGGGTCCAGGTTCCCCTTCGAAAGATCAAAGTTACCTCGGCGTATATTCCATTTCCTATGTAGATCCTGTGGGAGTAATCCTTGGTTGTGGCGAGCACGAGCCTTGAAGGGGCTACATATCCAGGGTCCACGTTCACACGACGGCGGAGCTTTCCCCCTTCCTTCGTGGCCTTGGAAAGTTCCAGGGCGTTCGTGGTGAGCTTTATTGAGGCCAAGTCCTCGGGCCGGACGGGCCTTCGGAATGCTACAAATTGCTTTATCAATTCCGGTCCCATCTCCGCCTCGTAGTATCGGGTGAACTTGAAGGGGAAGATAGGACTTTCCAAGGCTATCGGGCCGAAGAGGAGCGAAAGTTCGACCTTGGCCCCCTTCAAGGTCTCTCGGTCCCGGGCCGTGATGCCGGCTACGAGGACGACAGGTTTCGGGAGTCTGGGCTTGGCCATATCTCGGGAAGCTCGAAGTCCCTCGACTATAATATAGCAATTTTTATGTCCACAGGGAAATGCTGCTGACTGCCCTTTTGTTGTTTCTTGCGACCTTCTACTTTGCGGTAGGGGTGTTCGTCTGGGGTGGGACTTTCCGCCTGAGGAAGGGGAGGGCGAGGAGGAGGCCCAAAGTTACGGCTCTTGTGGCCGTCAGGGACGAGGTAGAGAACATAAGGCCGTGTCTTGACGCACTTCTGAGGCAGACCTATCCGAGGGAGCTTTATGAGGTGGTCGTGGTGGACGACGGCTCGGAGGACGGGACGTGGGAGGTGCTTCAGGAGTACGCGAAGGGATATCGGAACCTCAAGGTCTTGCGCTCCTGGGGACCACCGGAGGGGCTTACAGGAAAGCAAAGGGCCCTGGCGTTGGGGGTGAGGGCTTCCGAAGGGGAACTTATACTCTCCACGGACGCCGACGGGATCGTACCTCCCACGTGGGCCGAGGAGGTGAGCGAGTACTTCTCGGAGGACGTGGGTATGGTCTTAGGATACGCCCTGCCCTCCAGGATGGGAAGGGGGTTAGGAATATTTCGGGCCTTGGAGACCGCCGATATGCTCTTCCTCCAGACCGTGGCGGCGGGATGCGTGGGATGGGGTAAGCCCCTATCGGCCATAGGAAAGAACGTAGCATACCGCAAGGATGCGTACAGGGAGGTCGGAGGATTCGAGGGGATGGGTTTCCAACCCAACGAGGATATGGCGTTGGTGCAGAAGATGGGAAGCACGACATGGAAGGTCAGCTTCATGAAGGGGGGGCCGGTCGTGGAGCTTCGGAGACCCCCGAGCTTGGGAAGGTTCTGGGAGCGGAGGGTGAGGTGGGCTTTGGCCGGGGTCTTCAGTTCCCCGCTACTTTTCGGGTTGAACTTCTTGGCCTTCTGCACCCACCTCTTTTTGGTGTTATCCGTGGTAGTTTCGGGGAGCTACCTCTTAGGTATGTTAGCTATGTACTCGTGCGTGCTCGTGGGGGCTACACACCTACTACTTCTTGCCCAAGGGGGGAGCCTATCTGGAAGGCCGGAGGCCATCTGGGCCCTTCCCCTTTTCTCCCCATTCTTCGTGCTCTA
>DTYS01000247.1 GCA_012961755.1 Candidatus Latescibacterota bacterium | reverse complement strand
CCCGCCCCGGGCTACCACCACCTTCTGTCCGTGCTCGGTGAGGTCGGCCAACACCCTCCCGGTCCGAACGTCCCTGACCACCGTACCCAAGGGGACCCTGAGCACCACGTCCTTCCCGTTCTTTCCGTGCCTCTTGGAGCCCTTGCCGTGCTCCCCCCTTCCGGCCTTATAGTGTGTCCTGTACCTGTAGTCCAGGAGGGTGGACAGGTTCCTGTCCGCCACGACCACCACATCTCCCCCCTTTCCCCCATCCCCCCCGTCGGGCCCTCCCTTGGGCACGAACTTCTCCCTCCGGAAGCTCACACAACCGTTCCCTCCGTCCCCGGCCTTCACGTATACCTTCGCATAATCTACGAACATACGTACAGACCGTGCTCCATTATGTACCTCTCGACCTTCCGTGGCACGAGGTACCTTATGGGCTTCCCCCCGGCCACCCTCTCCCTTATCCAGCTCGCAGATACGGAGACCATAGGTATCGGAAGGAACCTGACCCTGTCCGCCAGTTCCACCTCAGGCTCCGCCCCGGGCCTGTGTGCCACGACGACCTCCGAAAGCTGGAAGAGTTCCTGGTAATCCTTCCATGTGGGAAGCTCCCTGAGGTTGTCCGCACCTATAAGCAGGAAGAGCTCCGAAGCAGGCCAGAGTTCCTTGAGGTGCCTCAGGGTATCCACGGTGTAGGACTTTCCCGACCTTCTAAGTTCCAAGTCCGAAACGTGGAACCTTGGGTCCCCCTCCACCGCAAGCTTCACCATCTGGAACCTGTGGTGGACAGGGCTTACGTTCCTGGGGTCCTTGTGAGGAGGGTCCGCCGCCGGAACGAAGATGACCCTCTCGAGCCCGAGCTCTACGTAGGCCTCCTGGGCGAGTATCAGGTGACCTATGTGTATGGGGTCGAAGGTCCCACCCAGGACCCCGAGCTTCATCCCCTCACCTCCAGCTTCTTGAGGGCCTCCCTCGCCTTCCTCTTGACCCTTTCGTCCCCGTCTCCGGCCAGGACCTCCCCGAAGGCCCTCCTGGCCTCCTCCAGGTCCCCACGCTCCATCGCGATCCTTCCCAGCTCGTATTTCGCCCACGGCGTCCACTTGGAATTCGGATATTCGTCCAGGAGGTCCCGGAAGTATATCTTCGCCGCCTCGGGATGGCCGAGCTTGAGGTAGACCTTACCTATCCTGTAGAGCTTCTCCGCCAGCTTGTCCAGACATTCACGCACGTGCCTTCGGGCCTCCCCAGCAAGGGGACTGTCAGGATAGTCCTCGAGGAACCTCCTGAAGGCCTCTAAGGCCTTCCTCGTCTCCTCCTGGTCCAAGGTGGGTGGCAGGGATTGCCTCAGGTAGCTCATAGCTATCTTAAACTGTGCCCGCTCGGCCCAAGGGGATAGCCCGTACTGTTCTACGACCTGCCCGTACTCGGATACCGCGCTCGCATAATCCCCGGAGCGGTAATAGGCCTCCCCGAGGAAGAACCTTGCCTCCGGAGCCCACTCCGCCCCCGGGAACCTCGTAAGGAGCTCCTGAAGTTCTCCTATGGCCCTTTCGTACCTTCCCTCCTTTATCCAGGTCTTGGCCCTCTGAAGCCTCATTTCGGGGGTGAGGTCCTCCACCTTCCCGCCCGTAGCGGCACATCCAGACAAGATGAGCGCGGAAGCTATCCAAACCTTTCCTCTCATGGCCACCTCATCTGACGGAGTAGAAGAGGTAGAGCAGCCCCCCTACCACGACGGACACCACGAGGGGCTCGACTACCTTGCCCCAATCCCTCCCCTCCACCTCGGCCTTGAAGGGGGGATCCTGACTGTGCGCAAGTTCTGGGAGGAGCGAGCTCGGAAAGCGGTCGAAGTATCCCCCTTTAAGGTTCTCCACCTTCAAAACTCTTCCCCCCTCGGTCCACCTGAAGGTCAATTCCGCATCCGCCCAGCGTTTCACGTACCTGCCCAGCAGACCTCCCTCCTTACAGGAAAGTCCCAGCTTGAGGATCCTGAAGGAGAGGGTAGGACCTAAGAACGAGGTATCGCTCGTCACCTTGTGCCCCATTTCGGTCAGGAACTCCTCTAAGGTTGCCTCCACGAACCAGTTCCTTTCGTCATCCTCCTCTGGCTTGAGCCTCACCGTATCCCACGATGCCGGCACCTCCATCCCCCGTACGGCCTCCATCAACGCCTCCCTGAGGGCCTGGATGTTGGTCCTGAAGGCCCAACAAGGTGAAGCCAAGACTAAGGCCGCAAGTAGGATGTAGCCTTTCATCTCAGCTCCTCCAGAAGCTTTAGGGCCCTTGGTACGTACTCGCTTTCAGGATAATCCTCCAGGAACTTCCGGAGGGCCTCGCGGGCCATCTCATCGTCCCCGAGCTTTATGTAACAGAGCGCTATTTTGAAGCTCGCATCGTCATCCTTCTCGCTCTCGGGATAGGAAAGTACCTTCCTGAACTCCTTCAAGGCCTGTTCGTAGTTTCCCAGGCCGTAGTAACACTCCCCTATCCAGTACTGAGCGTTATCCGCCCATTCGCTCTCCGGAGCCACCATCAGTATCTCGGAGAACTCCCCTATGGCCTGTCCGTACTCCCTGTCCCTGTAGTCCTGCAGGGCGGCCTTGTAGGCCGATTCGATCTCGTATTCCCCGGGACGGGTGGTCACCTCCTTAGTGGTAGGGGACCCTCCGACGAACTTCTTCATCCTCTCCTCGAACCTCGCCACCTGGTCCTCCAACAGCGCCACTTTGTTTTCTATACCCCTCTGGTGCTTCCTCAGCTCCTCCTGCCCTGCCCTAAGGGAGTCCAAATCGGCCTTAAGCTCGGCTATCCTCTGTATCGCTACCGGGTCCTTCTCCCTTCGGGCCTTCAGCTCCTCCACCTCCTGCCAGAGCTTCAGGAACTGCTCCTGTTCCTGGGGGGTGCGAGTCGCTGGTGCGGCACATCCCAAGCTCAACAGAAGGAGCAATCCCCTTCTCATATCCCCTCCTTTCGTTGCCCGCCGCGCCTTCAAAATAACTTCGAAGGTTCCGAAAGTCAAGCACCTCCCGGGAGAACTGCTCTATCCTCTCGCAGATCTTCAGTATCACGTACACATCCCTCCGCTCCAGCTTCGCCCTCCCTAAGACCCTCCTCACGGCCCTCATAAAGGTCTTCGGGGAGTTCCTATGGATGAAGCCTATGCAGGTCAGAGCATCCTCTATCTTGGAGTACATCCTCTCAAGCTCTTCGAAGGACGCAAGCTCAGGGTACACCTCCCTCGGAGGCTTACGGGCACGGAATATCTCGTACCCTAAGAGCAGTACGGCCTGGGCGAGGTTCAGGGAGGGCTGGGAGTAGGCCATGGGGAGCGTGACCAGGAACTGGCAGTACTTCAGCTCTTCGTTCTTGAGCCCCCTCTCCTCCCTGCCGAAGAGCAGGGCCACCCGGTTGCTTCGGGCGGTCCTTAAAATTTCCTCCACGGCGTCGTCCACTGCAAGGAAGGGTCCCCTCCTCTTCCCCCTCCTGGCCGTCGTGCCCACCACGAGGGCCTTCCCCTCGAGGGCCTCCTCCAAGGAATCGTAGATCGAAGCTTCTTCCAATATCTCCTCGGACATGTGGGCCATGGCGTACGCCTCGGAGGTGTGGAAGGGAACGGGCCTTACCAGGGCAAGGCGCGACAGGCCCACGTTCTTCATGGCCCTGGCCACGGCCCCTATGTTACCGGGGTGCCTCGGTTCCACGAGCACCACCCATATGTTATCCCAGGGGTTCATAAAGGCGAAATATCCGTCGAAGGCGATGAGGGAACCCGCGTACCAGGGAGCTCCACCAGCCTTAATAGCGTGGGGTCCCGTAGTCCTCGCTGTCCCCGTCCACAAGTAAAAGGCCCCTTATAGTCTTAAGGGGCCGTTCAGGTTCGGACGGACCGGACGGACATCACGCCACCTGCCTCTGTTCGTCCAACATCCTCTTCCCCTCCTTGCGGTACTCCTCCTTGGCCTCCGGAGTGACCGTACGCCATATCAGGAACTGCTTGCGTATCACGTTCATGAACCTCTGGTTCACCCTCTTCCAAGAGGCGTGCTCCCCGCTGAGGCGGTCTATCCTTACCTCTATCCTGTAGATATTGTGGTCCCCCGTAGGCACTGCCCTGAACTGGACCCTCTGGCTGACCCCCAGGTCGAACGGTGCGAGCCAGACGTTCACATCTATGAGGTAACCCTCGCCCTTATCCGTAGGGAAGGCCTTCAACTTCGCCCCGTCGGTGTAGAACATCCCTATGGACTCCTCGCTGTAGGCGTCGAAGAAGTGCACCAGAAAGACGTACAGGCCGAACACTTCCTCCCCCCCCACCGTGAACGGGAATTCGAAGAACCAATGGTCCCCCTCCGGCTCGGGAAGCTTCCACCTCCTCGTGACGTCCGGCACCGCCATCTGGGAGGCCTTCCTGGCGGGATATACCGTGGAGAGGAGTACCACCGCCATGACCAGAGCGGCCGACATCACCGCCGAGAGCGAGGAATAGTTCAGGGTGAAGCCCTTGAGGAGGTTCAGGGAGAAGAGCACCTTAGCGGTTATCTGTCCCACCAGGTACCCCGCCACCGTTCCCAGCACAGCGTACACCGCCGATTCGGCCAAGAAAAGGAAGGCTATGTGCACGGGGGCCAATCCCACCGAAGAGTATATCCCTATCTCCCTCGTCCTCTCGTAGACCGAACCCATCATCGTGTTCAAAACTATCAACGCAGCTATCAATATCGGCACGAAGAGGTTGCCTAGTCCCGAAAGCGAGGTGGCCCCCATCGAACTGTAAACATATACCCTTATGAAGTCCTCCCCCTTCTCCCTTATACCCGCAAAGAGGGTTACAGCGAGCCTGGATACGAAGTCCTCTATCTCCTTCCTCACGTCCACCCCCTCCCCGAAGCGCACGGCTATCGACGCCAGGGTCCCCCCCGCACCCCTCAGGGTCTCGTAAGGTATTATTATCACGTTCGCAGGTTCCAAGTGGACGAAGGGCTTTATCACGAGCTTGGGGGTCTCCATCCCCTCCTTCGCCCTCCTCTCCTCCTCCGCCATCTCCTGGACCGCCTGGCCTCCGGTGAGCTGGAAGTCCGCCGGGGTCAGAAGTTCATCATCTAAGTCCTTCAAAATCTTCATCTTCTTCGAATCCAGTGCTCCTATCACCGTGAACCACTTGCCGAAGAGCCTCACCTTCGCCCTACCTACCTCCGAGAGGTCTATATCCAGAAGGTCCATCATCTCCACCGGAAGCACGGCGGCCATGGCCTCCCCCTCCTTGAACCACCTTCCCGCCACCAGGCACCTCTCGGCTATTCCGGTGACATCGTCCTCCTGAGGAGTCATGCCTAAGACGCCCAATGCGTTGGCCACCTTCCTCCCGCTGGCCACCTCTATGTAAGCCTTCTGGCGGGATATGTACCAGTTCCTCGGGGCGACCGTGGCTATGTCCTCGAAGGAAGAAAGGGTATAATCGTAGGCCGACTCCTCCAAGGGGCTCCAGGAACGGTTCCTTATGAGGGCACCTTCGTAGAGCCCTACGTTGTCCCTCGAAATCCTCGTGAACTTGAGGGTGGTCTTTATGGACGTGAAGGAGAGCACCGTGAAGGTGAGCAAGAGAAGAGTAACGAACGTAAGGGCGGTGCGGGTCTTCCTCCTCCTCATGTTCGAGATGCCTAAGGTGAAGGCAGTGTAGGATGCACTGACCCTGCCCACATCGGTCTCGTGCACGAGGGCTGTCTCGGTCTGCCTCTTCCTCATCTGTTGGCTGAACTTTGAGGTAATTATCGCCATGACGAGCCCGGCCAACGCCAATATCACGAACGCCAACAGCACCACGAACGGGTTGGAGAGCTGGAACGCGGGGTGCACGAGCCAGAGGAGAACCCATATGACGGCGAATATAGCGGCAAAACCTGCTATTTGTTTCCTTATGTCCGGGAAGGCGAAGATGAGCCTCTCCCCGAAGTACGCGGCCGGAAGCACCAGGGCCATGAAGAATATTATCCCCCTTATAACATCGTTCTGCGTGGACTTCACGTCCGGATAAGCCCTGGACTCTATCCCCAGGGCCGCCCTGGTGTGCTTTATGAAGTCATCCCACCTCCTCTCCCTCATGGCCTTCTCGGCCAGGTCGAGCTCCCTCTTGGCCCTCCTGTGCAGGCGGTTGAGGCGATTGTTCTCTATAGCATACCTTTTGAGCTGGTTTATCCTCGCCTCGTCCAGGTTCCACATGTCCTTCGCAGCCAGGAAGGAGGTGTAAGCGAACGACCCGGGCTTATCGGTGAGGTACCCTTCGCCCTTGGCCACCTCCGGGTCCCTCGCGCTCAAGGAGTTCAAAAGCAGCAGCCTGAAGCCCAGCAGTCCCGCCCCCAGCCCGAGCTTGACCCTCGTGCCAGGACGTGTGAACACCACCCCCACAGGCCTCACCTCGGTGTGCCCCATGGTCTGGGCTACGGGTTGGGATATGAAGTACCCGAACTCCTCGGGCTCGCTGTCAGCCTCGTCGAAGACCGTAACCTGTGAGAGGTAGCTCAGGTACCTCGGGTCCACAACATCGTAGAAGTCCGTGGCTATGCACGGGAACACGACGATCATCCACCTCTTGTCCCTCCAGTCCATGGTGAACTTTATGGGGTACGCCTTGTCCCCCTGGACACCCCTATCGGGCGCGTAGGTTATGTCGCCCGTGAGTGGGTCCATGTAGAAGGCGTGGAGCTCTACGTTCCTTACCCTTATCCTCGTTATCGTGAACCTCCCCTCGTCGTCCACGAGTTCGTAGAAGTTCCCCCTCACACCCTTGTAGGACTTCCTCCTTCCAGTAAGCAGTACGGCCACCGCGTCCTTCCTTGGCCTGTCCGGGACGAAGCCCCTCCTGGGGTACACCATGACGCTGCCGTGCAGGGTCATGAGCTCGTCCTTCAGGCGCATCCTAAAGTCGGGGAAAAGCTCGGGGTCATCGAACGCTTCCTTGAAGATGCACGCCAAGAGCTTAGTCTGGCGTGCGAGGTTAGAGAAGTCAACCTTGTCGGGGGTATCGAGGGGTGTGTCGACCACGAACCTCGCGTCGTTCACGGTGACGAAGGATAGGGCCGGGGTCCCGACGGCCAGGGCAAGCTCGCTGTCCACGGAGATCTCGCCAGGAACGTAGGTCTCCCAACTCCTTCCTCCTTCGGGGCTTATGCCGTTTACTAGGGCCGTGGAAGGGTCCCTCCCGAGCTCCTGGCACACCTTCCTCGATATCTCTATGAACTTCTTCCCGAAGGGTGCGAAGTAACGCTTGTAGTAGAAACTCGTGCTGCTGTTCCAGACCCCCAGCTCGTCGGTCTTGGTGGACAGGTCCAGTCCGACGAAGAGCTTTATGGTCGGACCTGGCTCCTCCTTCTCCTTGCCGGTCTTCTCGTCGTACTGGTTGAAGGATTCAGTCATCCTCCTGATAAAGGGGCTCACCTTCCTGTCGTGCCTCTGTAGGAAGTCGTCCACCCCCCTAAGTTCCATATGGTGGGCCGTGGTGGCCAGGAAGAGCAGGGTCCTGGCAGGAGGATGGTTCCTGAAGAACCTCGCAAGCTCGAGCAACGCAGCTATCCCCGACGCCATCTCAGCGCCGGGTGCCAGGGCAGGTACGACCGGCATCGCATCGTAGTATGCCTCGAGGACTATTACTTCGTCCTTGAGGACCGGGTCGGTCCCGGGTATCCAACCCAATACGTTGTAGGCCGGAACCTTCTCCCAGGTCATCCGGGACCACACCCTCACCTTCAGCTCCCCCTCCTCCAGCCTCCTGAGGATGTGGGAGGCATCCTCCTTGGAGGTCCAGAACCTCGGGGTGCTCAGGGGGACCGAGAGGAACTTGTCCTCGGCCTCGGCATAGATGGTGGAGTCCGGTTCTATAAATATCACGGCCCTGGCCCCGAGCATCGCCACGTTTATCCACCTGTCCCTCGTGTTGAAGTCTAGCAATACTACCTTCCCCTCCAGATTCTTGCCGTTGAGGTCCCTGAACTCCCCGCTCCTCCCGTAGACCAACTTCGCCCTAATCCCCTCCACCGGCAGCGTGGGGGTCCTCACGAGGTTGGGCCAGAGTCCGTAGAGCTTTATACTCCTCCCTTCGTCCAATATCTCCAGGGAAGCTCCGCGGTCTACGGGGACCGTGACCTCGAACTCCTCGGTGCGGACACCTTGGAGACCTATCTCTTTAAACTTCTTAAGTATATACCTTGCGGCCTCCTCATGCCCCGGGTACCCTACCACCCTGGAACCGACGCTCGAAAGCACCTCGACCGTGTTCTTCAACCTCGCCTCTCTTATCTCCTCGGCCCACTCCGAGTACATCGCCTTGGCAGAGCCTGTCCAAGCCGAAAGGACAAGCAACAGGACGAGCAGTCTCCTCAACATCTTCCTCGCCTCCTTAGAGAGTTCATGCCGTCGGAACGGCAAAGCTCTTACCATGGATTTGTCCCAAATTTAAGAACTTTTCCCGAAATGTCAAGCCCTAATACGGAAGCCCGGTGACGTCGGTATGGTCCACTTAACATCTACCATACAACCTTCAGAGCTCCTGCCCCACGGACGGACAACTCGAACCTCCCTCCGTACACCATATGGACCCTCACGTCTCCTGAGGTGATAGGTATATTCGTGAGGTGTGTCCATAAAGGAGTGATATGTCAATCAGAAGGTGCTTTAGT